>NZ_JAMHIU010000009.1:0-252197 GCF_023896895.1 Micromonospora sp. CPM1 | reverse complement strand
GGGGAGGGGTGGGGCGGTCGGTAGGGTCGGGGGATGGAAGCGTTCGGGCCGCTGGCGGAGCGGATCGTGGAGGCGTTGCTGGAGAGTCGGCCCGGGCTGGCCACCTCCGCCGGGGACCACCGGTACGACGACCGGCTGCCCGATCTCTCCGCCGACGCCCTCGCCGCCGACCAGGCGATGCTGAAGGACGCGGCCGACGCGCTCGCGGAGATCGACCCGGACGCGCTCGACCCGGCGGAGAGCGTCGACCACGCGCTGCTCGCCAGCCTCGTCGACCGGGGTCTGTTCGAGGCCACCGAGATCCGCACCCACGAGTGGGATCCGCTGCGCCACAATCCGGGGCCGCTGCTGCACGCCCTGCTGGCCCGTCCCTTCGCGCCGGCCGAGGAGCGCCTGACCAGCCTGGCCGGGCGTCTGTCGGCCGTACCCGATGCGCTGTCGACGGCGCGCGCGACGCTGCGGGACATGCCGCGGGTCCACGCGGAGACGGCGGTCGGGCAGTTCACCGGTACGGCGGCGCTGATCCGCGACGAGGTGCCCGGGCTGCTGGCCGAGGCGCCGGCGTTGCGCGACCGGGTCGGCCCGGCGGCCACCGAGGCGATCGCCGCGCTGGAGGAGTTCGTGGCCTGGCTGCGGCAGGGTCTGGCCGCCGACGCCGGCCCGGGGCGTGACCCCCGGCTGGGCCGGCGGCGCTGGGAGGCGCGGCTGTGGCACACGCTCGACACCGAGCTGAGCGCCGCCGAGGTGCAGCGCCGCGCCTGGGCCAACCTCGACCGGGTCACCGAGGAGATCCGCGCGGCGGCGGTCGAACTGGTCGGTGGTCCGGCCGACGACGAGACGGTACGCCGGGCGCTGGACCTGCTGGCCGCCGAGCGCCCGGACGACGCCACCATCGTCGACCTCGCCTCGGTCACGCTGGACGAGGCGAGTGACTTCGTCCGCCACCACGACCTGGTCAGCATGGTCAGCGACCCGTGTGTCATCCAGGAGATGCCGGAGTTCGCGCGGGGCGTGGCGGTGGCCTACTGCGACTCGCCGGGCCCGCTGGAGACGGCCGACGTGCCGACGTTCTACTGCATCTCGCCCACCCCGGCGGGCTGGCCGGCGCAGCGGGTCGAGTCGTTCTACCGCGAGTACAACGACCACATGATCCGCAACCTGACCGTGCACGAGGCGATGCCCGGGCACTTCCTCCAGCTCGCCCACGCCCGCCGGTACGAGGGCCCGACGCGGGTACGCGCGCTCACCGAGTCGGGCGTGTTCATCGAGGGCTGGGCGGTCTACGCGGAGGAGCTGATGGCCGGGTTCGGCTTCGGCGGGCTGCCGGTGCGGTTGCAGCAGCTCAAGATGCAGCTGCGGATGACCATCAACGCGTTGCTGGACCAGCTCGTGCACTGCGACGACCTGCCCGAGTCCGAGGCGATGGCGCTGATGACCGGTCGCGGCTTCCAGGAGGAGGGCGAGGCGGCCGGCAAGTGGCGGCGGGCGTTGCTCACCTCGACGCAGCTCTCCACGTACTTCGTCGGCTACAGCGAGATGGCCGACATCGCCGCCGCCCGGCCGGACGGGGTGCCGCTGCGGGACTGGCACGACGCGATGCTGGCGCACGACTGCCCGCCGCCGCGCCACCTGCGGACGCTGCTGGGGGTGTGAGGCTCACCGCCGGGCGGCGACCGGCCTGCGGTCACCGCCGGGCGGCGACGGCGTCGATCAGCCAGCGCGACAGGGAGTACGCGGGCGGCAGCTCGGCGGGCAGCGCGCCGGTCGGGAACCAGCGCGCCTCGGTCAGTTCGGTGCCGTCGACGACCGGTTCGGCGGCCGGGTCGGTCGCCTCGGCGGTGAACCCGGCGAGCAGCGTGCCGGGTCCGGACAGCGCCCACGGCTGGCTGTCCACGTACACCGGTCGCCGCAGTGTCAGGCCGACCTCCTCGGCGACCTCGCGGTGCACCGCGGCCTCCAGCGACTCGCCCGCCTCGACGAATCCGGCGACGAGCGCCCACAGCTGCGTCGGTCCCTGCGCGTGGCGGACCAGCAGCAGCTCGTCGGGGCCGTCGGCCGGGCCGGGGCGGGTGATCGCGGTCAGCACCGCGACGGACAGCGGCAGGAACACGGTGAGGTCGCAGTCCGGGCAGTGCCGCGCGGTCTCGCCCGGCACGTCGGCCAGTTCGGCCCGGCACGCGCCGCACCACCTGTGGGTACGCCGCCAGGTGACCACGGCCAGCGCCCGCCCGGCCAGGTCGGTGCGGGGTGCGGGCAGCTCGGCGGCGAGGCCCCGCCAGCTGCGCCACCGGCCGGGCAGCGACTCCGGATCGGCCACCTCGGCCGCCCATGCGGGGATGCCGTCGAGCGTGCCGACCGGGGTCCAGGCGAGGTCGCCGGGCAGCGCGCCGACCCGTAGCGGATGCTCGTCCGGGCCGGTCAGCAGCTTCCGGCCGGCCACCGGCAGCGCCAGGTCGTCGGGCCGAGGCGGCCGCCCGTGATCGGCGGCGGGCAGGAATCCGGTGCCCGGCGGGCGAGCGTCAACGGCCCGGGTCCCGGCGCCGGACGAGGAACCGTCGGCGGCCCGACCTGCGGCACCGGAGGCGGAACCGGCGGGCGGGGTCACGACGTGGACGGGCGGCGGTCCACCACGCCGGCGCCGTCCGGCACCGCGAACGCGGCCGCCTCGACGCTCTCGGTGTAGCGGCTCAGCGTCACCTCGGCGGGCTTGCCGTCGAGCGTGCCGGAGAAGCTGGCCAGCACGCCCTCGTTCGTCACGCAGGCGTTGAAGCGCTCCCCGTCGTGGGTGACGTCGACGCAGGTGGCGTGGCGGCCGGCGAGCGTGGTGTCGCTCTGCTCGATGACCGCCTCCGGCGCGAGCGCGGCGTCGGTGAGCAGCCGGATCACCGCGGGCGGCGTGACCAGGCCCTGCTTGCGCGCCTCGTCGTAGACGATCACCGACGGCTTGCCGGCGGTGAGCACGGGCGGCGAGACGGTGCAGGACGTACGGGCGGCGGTGCTCGCGCACCGGGTCACCGACTCCTGGGTCACCGTGATCTTGCCGCCGGGCCAGGTGTACGTGGACCGTAGCGGCTTGTTGGTCTGCGCGATCGAGGCGGTCCGGCCGCCGTCGATCTGGTAGTCGGCGGCCCAGGTCTGCTCCAGCGCCCGGTCCATCCGCGCGGCGAGGTCGTTGACCAGGTCGGCGCGACCGAGCGCGACGTTCGCGTCGTCCAGGGCCTGACAGCCGGTGACCGAGAGCGACGCGATGACCGAGGCGGCTAGCACGCGGAGAGTCGTCGAGGCGGCAGGCATGATGCCCAGCCTTGTCGATCGACGCAACGTCTCGCAAACCGGTTGCCGGTTGACGACCGGTAATCCGGGAATGTCCGTCTCAGCAAGCGCCTCGGGGGCCGCCCCGAGCGGCGTGCGGCAGGGCGGGGACCGATACGCTGCGTTCAACACCTGCCTCAGCCGCACCGTCGCGGCCCATACGGACCGGAACCATACAAACGAGGAGCGACTCAGTGGCAACCATCGAGGGAATCGTCGCCCGGGAGATCCTGGACTCGCGGGGCAACCCGACGGTCGAGGTCGAGGTCGGGCTCGACGACGGCACGATCGCCCGCGCCGCGGTGCCGTCCGGCGCCTCCACCGGCGCCTTCGAGGCGGTCGAGCTGCGCGACGGTGACAAGGACCGCTACCTGGGCAAGGGTGTCGAGAAGGCCGTCGCCAACATCGAGGACCGGATCGTCGACCAGCTCATCGGCTACGAGGCCAGCGAGCAGCGGCTGATCGACCAGAAGATGATCGACATCGACGGCTCGGACAACAAGGGCGAGCTGGGCGCGAACGCCATCCTCGGCGTCTCCCTGGCCGTGGCGAAGGCCGCCGCCGGCAGCGCCGAGCTGAGCCTGTTCCGCTACCTGGGCGGCCCGAACGCGCACCTGCTCCCGGTGCCGATGATGAACATCCTCAACGGTGGCGCGCACGCCGACTCGAACGTCGACATCCAGGAGTTCATGATCGCGCCGATCGGCGCGCCGACGTTCCGGGACGCGCTGCGCTCGGGCGCCGAGGTCTACCACGCGCTGAAGTCGGTGCTGAAGAAGAAGGACCTGTCGACCGGCCTGGGTGACGAGGGCGGCTTCGCCCCGAACCTGCCCACCAACGCCGCCGCGCTGGACCTGATCGCCGAGGCGGTGGAGAAGGCCGGCTACCGGCTGGGCACCGACATCGTCTTCGCGCTCGACGTGGCCGCCACCGAGTTCTTCGACAACGGCACCTACACGTTCGAGGGCAGCGCCAAGAGCGCCGAGGAGATGAGCAACTACTACACCAAGCTCGCCGGCGACTACCCGATCGTGTCGATCGAGGACCCGCTGGCCGAGGACGACTGGAGCGGCTGGGCCACCCTCACCGCCGCGCTCGGCGACCGCATCCAGATCGTCGGCGACGACCTGTTCGTGACCAACCCGCAGCGCATCGCCCGGGGCATCGCCGAGCAGGCCGCCAACGCGGTGCTGGTGAAGGTCAACCAGATCGGCTCGCTCACCGAGACGCTCGACGCCGTCGACCTGGCCCACCGGGCCGGCTTCAAGTGCATGATGAGCCACCGCTCCGGCGAGACCGAGGACACCACCATCGCCGACCTGGCCGTCGCCACCGGCTGCGGGCAGATCAAGACCGGCGCACCGGCCCGCTCGGACCGGGTGGCCAAGTACAACCAGCTCCTGCGGATCGAGGAGGAGCTGGCCGACGCGGCGCGGTACGCCGGTGCCGGCGCGTTCCCGCGCTACCGTTCGGCCTGAGCGAGCGCTCCGGGGGAGGGGTGTGACGATGCAGCAGCGCCGCACACCGGGTGGCCAGCGGCCCGCCCGTCGGCCGGGGCAGCCCGGCCGGACGGGCGGTGCCCGGGTCCGGTCCACGGCACGCGACAACGGCGTCCGCGCGGAGGCACGCGCCGCCGGCCGGTCACCCGGCGCGTCGCGTGCCACCGACGGCGTACGCTCCGCGAGCCGCCCCGCCGCGGCCCGGCGTACCGCCGCCGGTGGCCCGGTCAAGCGGCTCACCGCACCCCAACCCCGGCGCTTCACCGGGCGCGCCACAGTGCTGTTCGCGGTGCTGATCGCGCTCGCCCTGGCGTACACCTATCCGGTCCGGGTCTACCTGGACCAGCAGGCCGACATCGAGCGGATGGAGGCGGCGCAGGCCGCCCAGCGGGCCGAGATCGACCGGCTCACCGCCGAGGCGGCCAAGTGGAAGGACCCGGAGTACGTCAAGACGCAGGCCCGGGAGCGGTTCTTCATGGGCAAGCCGGGCGAGACGCTGCTCGTGGTGCTCTCCGACCCGGAGGGCGCCGCGAAGGACGCCGGCAAGGGCGCGAAGCCGGGGGCGCCGAAGCCGCCCGAGCCCTGGTACGACACCCTGTGGGGGAGCGTGCGGGCGGCCAACGCCGAGCGCCCCGACAAGTGAGCTTTGATTCGAGAGGCAATTCCTTGAGCGTCGTACCACCGCAGGAGCCGGCGGCGAATTCCGTACCCCCGCCGGAACGCCAGCCGGCCACCGAGGCCGACCTGGCCGCGGTGGCCGCGCAGCTCGGACGCCCGCCGCGCGGCACCCGCGCGGTGGCCCACCGGTGCCCCTGCGGCCTGCCCGACGTGGTGGAGACGACGCCCCGGCTGGCCGACGGCACGCCGTTCCCGACGCTGTTCTACCTGACCTGCCCGCGCGCCACGGCGGCGTGCAGCCG
This sequence comes from Micromonospora sp. CPM1, assembly GCF_023896895.1. Classification (NCBI taxonomy): domain Bacteria; kingdom Bacillati; phylum Actinomycetota; class Actinomycetes; order Micromonosporales; family Micromonosporaceae; genus Micromonospora; species Micromonospora sp. CPM1. The sequence goes on along the minus strand of NZ_JAMHIU010000009.1, from coordinate 246,466 downwards.
GCTGGAGTCGGCCGGGCTGATGAAGGAGATGGCCGAGCGGCTCGCCGAGGATCCGGAGCTGGCGGCGCGGTACCGGGCGGCGCACGAGGACTACCTGACCCGCCGGGAGGCGATCGGCGAGGTGCCGGAGATCGCCGGCATCTCGGCCGGTGGCATGCCGGGGCGGGTGAAGTGCCTGCACGTGCACCTCGGGCACGCGCTCGCGGCCGGGCCGGGGGTCAACCCGTTCGGCGACGAGACGCTGGCGCTGGTGGAGAAGTGGTGGGCGGCCGGGCCCTGCGTGGACGTGCCAGCGGTCCAGTGAGATGAGCGTCGACGAGATCACTGTGCGCCGGGCCCGCACCACCGACGTGCGCGGGATCCGGCGGCTGGTGGACACCTACACCGACGACCGGCGGCTGCTCAGCAAGGCGACTGTGACGCTGTACGAGGACGTGCAGGAGTTCCGCGTCGCGGTGACGTCGGACGGCACTGTGGTCGGCTGCGGCGCGCTGCACGTCATGTGGGAGGACCTGGCGGAGATCCGGACGGTGGCGGTCGACCCGTCCTGCCGGGGCCACCGGATCGGGCACCGGATCGTCGGTGAGCTGATCGACGCGGCGCGGGAGCTGGGCATCGCCCGGATCTTCGTGCTGACGTTCGAGACCGGCTTCTTCGGCTCGTTCGGCTTCCGCGAGATCGACGGCGCACCCGTCCCGCAGCCCGTCTACGAGCAGCTCCTGCGCTCGTACGACGAGGGCGTGGCCGAGTTCCTGGACCTGGAACGCGTCAAGCCCAACACCCTGGGCAACACCCGCATGCTGCTGCGCCTCTGACCCCGCGCGGGCTGCCGTAGGGTGGGCGCCGTGAGTGCGCGTGTGGCCGCCATCGACTGCGGGACCAACTCGATCCGACTGCTGATCGCCGACCTGCCGGAAGCGTCGGCCGGGGAGACGGCGCCGCTGGTGGACGTCAGCCGGCGGATGGAGATCGTCCGGCTGGGACAGGGCGTCGACCAGACCGGCATGCTCGCCCCGGAGGCGATCGAGCGGACCCGGGTGGCGCTCGCCGACTACGCGGCCGAGATCGAGAAGTCCGGCGTCGAGCGGGTACGCATGTGCGCCACCTCGGCCTCCCGCGACGCCTCCAACGCCGCCGACTTCCGCGCCATGGTCGAGCGCACGCTCGGCGTACCGCCCGAGGTGGTGACCGGCGACGAGGAGGCACGCCTGTCGTTCACCGGCGCGGTGCGCGGCCTGCCCGCCGACGCCGAACCGCCGTACCTGGTGGTCGACATCGGCGGCGGCTCGACCGAGTTCGTCGTCGGCACCCGCGCCGACGGCGTGCGCGGCGCGATGTCGGTGGACATCGGCTGCGTCCGGATGACCGAACGGCACCTGCACGGCGACCCGCCGACCCCGGCGCAGATCGCCGCCGCCGAGGCCGACATCGCCGCCGCCGTCGACCGCGCGCTCGCCGCCGTGCCCGGCCGCGAGGCCGCCACGCTGGTCGGGCTCGCCGGTTCGGTCACCACAGTGGTCGCCCTGGCCGAAGGGCTCCGGGAGTACGACCCGAGCCGCATCCACCACGCCCGGGTCTCGTACGAGCAGGTGGCCGAGGTGACCGCCGACCTGCTCGGCAAGAGCAGCGAGCAGCGGCTGGCGTACCCGGTGATGCACCCGGGACGGGCCGACGTGATCGGCGCGGGCGCGCTGGTGCTGCGAGTGATCATGGAGCGGGCCGGGATGCCCTCGGTGGTCGCCTCCGAGCACGACATCCTCGACGGCATCGCCTGGAGCCTCGCCTAGCCCTCCGGCTGCCTTCTCGCGGCGGTGATCAAGGAGTTCGTGTCCGGTCGTGGCGCCCGTGAGGACGCCGACTCCTTGGTCGACGAAGAAGGGCCGGGCGGGTTGCCTGTTCGACGCCACCGCCGACCTGCTGCGCGCCAACCCGAATCCGGCCGACCTGTTCGACCGTTTCATCGGGTGGACAGCTCGCCTGTTGGTGCTGTGTCGTTGACGGTAGTACGCAATGCGCACTAGTGTGCTGAGCGTGGATACCACGCAGCTCCTCAAGGGCGTGCTCGACCTGGCGGTGCTCGCCGTGCTCAAGGACGAGGACGGATACGGCTACGACATCCTGCGGCGGCTGCGCGAGGCCGGCCTCACCGAGGTCGGCGACGCCTCGGTCTACGGCACGCTGCGTCGGCTGTTCGCGGCCGGCCTGCTCACCACGTACGTGGTGCCGAGCGAGTCCGGGCCGCACCGCAAGTACTACTCGCTGAACACCGCCGGGCGTGACCAGCTCGCCCGCTCCGGCAAGACCTGGCGCTCGTTCGCCACCACCATGGACGCACTGCTCGACGATCGGGGGATGGCGGCATGACCGTCACTGGGCAGGAGATCACGGACTACGTCGACCGGGTGCGCGCGGCGCTCGCCGACCTGCCGCCGGGGGTCCGCGACGAGCTGACCGAGGACCTGCCGGAACACCTCGCCGAGGTGGCCGCCGAGGGCGACGGCGCGCTCGTGGACCGGCTGGGCACCCCCGAGGCGTACGCGGCCGAGCTGCGTGCCGCCGCCGGCGCCGGGGAGGGGCGGCGACCGGCGCGCTTCCACCGGCTGGCCGAGGCGCGGGAGCAGGCGGCCACGCAGATCCGCCTGCTCGACCGCCAGCTCGGCCCGGTGCTCGGGCACGAGACGGTGAGCGACTTCCTGCGTCCGCTGCGCCCGGCCTGGTGGCTGGTGCGCGGCTGGCTGGCCGCCCTGGTCGTGGCGTGGATGGTGGACGGCCGGTCCGGCCTGGTGCCCCGGCTGGGCGGCAACACCTCCATGGGGCTGTTGCTGCTCATCGGCGCGATCGTCGCGTCCATGTGGTGGGGTCGCCGCTCGGCCGGGATCGCCGGGTGGCGGCGACAACTGCACCAGATCACCACCGCCGCGCTGCTGTTGTTCTCCTTCGCCGTGCTGGTGCAGGTGGACGAGCGCGCCGACACCGACGTCTACCGCGATTACGAGCAGACGTCGGTGGACCACCGGTACGACCGGATCGAGGACGTCTTCGTCTACGACCAGCAGGGGCGGCTGATCCGCGACGCGCAGCTGTTCGACCAGAACGGCGTGCCGATCCGGCTGGGCTGGCCGAACTGCCTCGACTCGTCCGGCGCCGTGCCCGCGCCCCGCAACGCCTACCCGTACTGCCTGGACCGGGCCCCGTTCGGCGCGCCGGCCTCGCCGTCGATCGCCCCGCCGGCACCCGCACCCACAGGCAGCGCCACCCCGACCGCGCCCACCCCGACCGCGCCCACCACCAGCGCTTCCCCGGAACCCACGCCAACGCGCTAGAGCACGCGATCCCGCGAGATCTTGGTACGAAACGGCCCTCATAGGCCGGATTCCTCCAAGATCTCGCGGGATCCGCTGTCAGGCGATTGCGGCGATGTCACCGTCGTCGAAGTAGATCGCCTGGTGGAGCCGGCCACCCAGCGCTGTGGCGAACCGGGCCACCACTTCCTGGCCGGAGATCTTTCCCTGCTCGATCTGGGAGACCCGTCCCTTGGTGACGCCCATCCGGTCGGCGACCTGCTGCTGGGTCAGGCCGCGCGCTCGCCGTACCTCCGCGAGGCGGTGACCGATGACCTCGGCGAGGAGTGCCTGCTTACCCGTGTGTAACTGTCCGGCAGGTCGACAGGAGGTGAATGCCACTGTTGTTCCGTCTTCCCCGGGCCGGTGACCGCGTGGCACGCTACCGGCACGTAGCAGCCAACTGGGCGACCAGCCAATGATGACTGACCGCTAGGAGGACGGGCCCATGGGCGAGATGGTGAGCTTCACCGGCAACGGGGGGACGAGCGAGGGGTATCTCGCGATACCCTCCGGCGGTGCGGCCAGCCCGGCGGTCATCGTCATCCAGGACTGGTGGGGACTGGTGCCCCACGTCCGGGCCGTGGTCGACCGCTTCGCCGAGGCCGGCTTCGTCGCCCTCGCGCCGGACTTCCGGCACGGCGGGCCGGCCGTGAAGCCGACCGAGCCGCGGCTGATGCTGAACAGCTCCCAGATGGACGAGGCGGCGAGCGACATCGCGGCCGCCGCCGAATACCTGGCGAGCCGGTCGGAGGTCGCCGGCAAGGTGGGCTGTGCCGGGTTCTGCGCGGGCGCCAGCCTGGCCCTGTGGTCCGGCACGTTCTCCGAGCGCATCGTGGCCACCGCCGGGTTCTACCCGCGCCTGCCCTGGGAGGGCATGGCCACCGACTGGGCCGACTACGCGGGGAAGGCCGCGCTCATCCACTGCTCCGAGGCCGACGGCCTGTCCGCCGCCGACGGGGTGCAGAGCGTACGCCGGTCCATCGAGTCCGCCGGTGGCACCTGCCAGACGTTCGACTACCCGGGCACCGCGCACGCGTTCTTCAACGAGGACCGGCCCGAGCACTTCGACCAGCGGGCCGCCGCGACCGCCTGGGCCCGCACGCTGGAACTGTTCCGGGCGAAGCTTGGCTGAGTCGCGTACCCCGCAGGACGTGGTCGCCCGCGCCGCGCGGGCGGCCGACCTGGCCGACCTCGACGGCGCGGTCAGCGACTGTTTCGCCTGCCCGCGCCTGGTGGCGTGGCGGGAGGAGGTCGCCCGGGTCAAGCGGGCCGCGTTCCGCGACCAGGACTACTGGGGACGGCCGGTGCCCGGCCTCGGTCCGCAGGACGCGCGCATCGCGATCCTCGGCCTGGCGCCGGCGGCGCACGGCGGTAACCGCACCGGCCGGATCTTCACCGGGGACCGGTCCGGTGACGTGCTGTTCGCCGCGCTGCACCGCGCCGGGCTGGCGAACCAGCCGACGAGCGTCGCCGCGGACGACGGCCTGACGCTGCGTGACACCCGCATCTTCGCGGCCGTGCGGTGCGCGCCGCCGGACAACAAACCCACCCCGGCCGAGCGGGACACCTGCGCGCCGTGGCTGCACCGCGAGGTCGAGTTGATCCGGCCCACGCTGCGCGTCGTGGTCGCGCTGGGCGCGTTCGCGTGGGCCGCGTGGTGGCCGGTGCTACGCCAGGTGTACGGGCAGCGACCGCCCACGCCGCGACCGGTGTTCGGCCATGGGGCACACTGGTCCGGCGAGTCGGTGCCGGCGTTGCTGGGCTGCTATCACGTCAGCCAGCAGAACACGTTCACCGGACGGCTCACACCGGCGATGCTGGACGACGTGTTCACCCGGGCGAAGCACCTGGCCGGGGTGGACTGAGGAGCACCTGGGGCGGTGGGATGGATTTCGGCGTACTGCGCAGGTGGTGGCCGGTCGCCGCGGTGACGGTGCTGCTCGCGCTCGCCGCGTTCGCCGCCGGTCACTCCGCCATCGGGGCCAGCCGGATCCCGCCCGCCGCCGACACCATCCCGTACGTGCCGGAGTACCCGTCGCCCGAGGCGGTGCCGTCGTACCCGGTGGAACCCCGCGACGTGGGTGAGTCCACGTCGGGCGGTGTGCCCGACTGGCTGGCCACCGCCGCCGTGGCGTTGCTGTTCGCGGCGGTGCTGGGCGCCATCGGGTACGTCCTGTGGAACGTGGTCCGGGGCGCGCTGCGGCGGACGACTCGCGCGGTGCCGGTGCGGCGCTCCCGGCGTACCGCCGAGGGGACCGCCCGCGAGGTGGTGGCCGCGCTCGACGCCGGACTCGTCGAACTGGACGACCGCTCCACCGACCCGCGGACCGCTGTGATCGCCTGCTGGGTACGCCTGGAGGAGGCCGCCGAGGACGCGGGCGTGCCCCGGCACACCGGCGACACCCCGACCGACCTGGTCGCCCGGTTGCTGCGGGGCGACCCGGAGGCCGGCATCCCGGCGATCGCCAGCGCCGACGTGCTCGACGGTTTCGCGCACGTCTACCGGGAGGCCCGGTACGCCACGCACCCGGTCGACGAGCGCACCCGGGACCAGGCCCGCGCCGCGTTGCGGCGGCTGCGCGGCGAGCTGACCAGCCTGGCGGGGGAGGCGTCGTGAGCACCAGCATCGACGACCTGCTCTCGTTCGGCGAGGAGCCGGCCGGGGAGGCCGAGCGTCCGTCCGGTGGCGGCCGGGCCCGCGCGCTGCTGCGGACCGCCGCGGTCACCGCCGCCGTCGTCGTGGTGGTGTTGGTCGGGCTGCGCGCGGTCGGCCTGAAGGTGCCGATCTGGATCATCGTGGCCGGGGTTCTCGCCGTGCTCGCCGTACGCCGGGTCACCACCGCGCTGTCGCCCCCGCCGCCGCCCCGCGCCGGTGCCCGGGCGCCCGCCGGTGAGGAACCCGGCACCTGGAACTGGTCCGCCCGGGACGCGCTGCGCACCGCGATCAACGGCTGGGAGCGCCCGCTGGACTGGTCCGCCGACAACCGGGAGCGGTTCACCGAACGCATCCTGCCGCGCCTCGGCGAGCTGGCCGACGAACGGCTGCGTCAGCGGCACGGCGTCACCCGTGAGTCCGACCCGGCCCGTGCCCGAGCCCTGCTGGGCGAGCCACTGTGGACGTTCCTCGACACCCCCGTCCGCCGCCCTCCGTCGCCGCGCGACCTCGCGGCGATCGTCGCCGAACTGGAGAAGATCTGATGAACGACGTGGACCGGAGCATGCCCCCCGCCGAGGTGGGCCGGCTCGCCCGGACCGTCCTGGACGCGGTCGGCACCGTCGTGGTCGGCAAGCGGGACGCGCTGGAGCTGGTGCTGGCCGGCATCCTCGCCGGTGGTCACGTGCTGCTGGAGGATCTGCCCGGTCTCGGCAAGACGCTCACCGCGCGTTGCTTCGCGCAGGCGCTCGGGCTGGACTTCCGGCGGCTCCAGTTCACGCCGGACCTGCTGCCCGCCGACGTGACCGGCTCGTTCCTCTACGACCAGAGCAGCGGCGACTTCGCCTTCCGGGCCGGGCCCGTGTTCACCAACCTGCTGCTCGCCGACGAGATCAACCGGACGCCGCCGAAGACGCAGTCGGCGCTGCTGGAGGCGATGCAGGAGAAGCAGGTCTCGGTGGAGGGCGTGACCTACCGGCTGGACGAGCCGTTCCACGTGCTCGCCACCGCCAACCCCATCGAGTACGAGGGCACGTACCCGCTGCCGGAGGCGCAGCTCGACCGGTTCCTGCTGCGGGTGTCGTTCGGCTACCCCACCCACGACGAGGAGTGGGACGTGCTGCGCCGCCGTATCGCCCGCCGCCGCGAGGAGGCGGAGATCAAGCCGGTGGTGGACGCCGCCACGCTGCGCGCCATGCAGGCCGCGCTGGAGGACGTGGTGGTCGAGGACTCGGTCGGCCGGTACATCGTGGCGCTCACCGCCGCCACCCGGGAGCACCCGTCGGTGCTGGTCGGCGCGTCCCCGCGCGGCTCGCTGGCGCTGCTGCTGCTGTCCCGGGTACGGGCGGTGCTCGCCAACCGCGACTACGTCGTTCCGGAGGACGTCAAGGCGGTGGCGGCGCCCGCGCTGGCGCACCGGATCACGCTGCGGCCGGAGATGTGGCTGCGCCGGGTCGACCCGTCGTTCGTGGTCGGCGAGGTGCTGGAGTCGACGCCCGCACCGGCCAGCGGCGCGCTGCCCAGCTACGCCGCCGGACGCTGATGGACCGGGCCGACGCGGCGAGCGGCTGGGCGCCCACCTGGGCGCTCGGCCGGGCCGTGCTGCTCACCGGCGTGCTGCTCGTCGCCGCCGTCCTGCTCGGCCGCATCGACCTGGTGGTGCTCGCCACACCGTTCGCGCTCGGGACCGCGTACGCGCTGCGCCGCCGCCCCGCCGCGCTGCCCGAGCTGGAACTCGGTGTCGGGGACACCCACCTGGTCGAGGGCGCGCCGCTGGCCGCCACCGTCGCGGTGGCCAACCCCGACCTGATCGGGTACGACCTGACGGTGGTCCGGACCCGGATGTCGCGCTGGCTCCGGGTGGAGCAGGTCGGCTTCGGCGGCGCCGGGCTGGACGTGAGCCGCTCCGGCGGCGCCGACCGCCCGTTCGTCACCTCCGTACCCCGGGGCAGCGCCGTCGACCTGGAACTGACCGGCACCGCCCTGCGGTGGGGACGGCACCCGATCGGCCCGGCCGGGGTCCGGGTCGCCGCCGCCGACGGGCTGCTGGTCTCCCGCGCGGTGATCACCGAGCCGATCCGGGCCCGGGTCTATCCGCGTACCGAGCCGTTCGACGCGGTCGAGGCGATGCCCCGGGCCGCCGGGCTGGTCGGCGCGCACCGCTCGCGGCGGCCGGGCGAGGGCGGCGAGCTGGCCGGCGTACGCGTCTTCGCGCCCGGCGACCGGCTGCGCCGGATCGACTGGCGGGTGTCGCTGCGGGCCCGTCAACTGCACGTCGCGGCGACGCTCTCGGACCGGGACGCCGAGGTGGTGGTGCTGCTGGACGTGCTGGCCGAGGCGGGCCGCTCCGGTGGCGTGAACGGGACCGCGTCGGTGCTGGACACCACGGTCCGGGCCGCCGCCGCGATCGCCGAGCACTACCTGCACCGCGGCGACCGGGTGTCGATGCTGGAGTACGGGCCGGCCGCGCGCCGGCTGCGTCCGGCCACCGGGCGGCGGCAGTATCTGACCGTCCTGGAGTGGCTGCTCGACGTGCAGGCCGAGTCGTCCCCGCACGAGCCGTACGACCAGGTCTTCGGCCCGCAGGTGCTCTCCTCGGACGCGCTCGTGGTGGTGCTCACCCCGCTGCTCGACGAGCGGTCCGCGCAGATGCTGGCCCGGCTGGCCCGTGGCGGGCGGTTCGTGGTGGCGGTGGACACGCTGCCGGCTGAGCTGCCGATGCCGAAGGAACGGGGCTGGGCCGAGGTCGCGTACCGGCTGTGGCGGCTGGACCGGGACACGATGATCGGCCAGCTCCGCGAGCACGGGGTGCCGGTGGTGCGCTGGGCCGGCGCCGGCAGCCTCGACGAGGTGCTGCGCGATGTGGCCCGGCTGGCGACCGCCCCGAAGGCAGGCATGAGATGACGGACGCCCTGGTGGAGCGGGTGCGGGCGCTGCGGTACGCCGCCGCCCGGGTCAGCCCGCTGCCGCTGCTCGTACGCGGCGGCATCTTCCTCGTCGTGCTGGCGGGCTTCCTGCTCGCGTACCCGGTGCAGGCCCTGACCGCGCGCTCGCTGCTGGCCCTGACGGTGGCCGCGGTGCTGCCGGCGGTCGGGCCGCGCCGGATCTGGCCGACGTTCACCGCGCTCGTGACAGTCGGCGGCTGGCTGCTGGCCACGCTCGGCTTCGACCGGCCGCCGGCGCTGTGGCGGCTGCTCGCCGTGGCGACGCTGCTCTACCTGGCGCACTCGCTCTGCGCGCTCGCCGCGCTGCTGCCCTACGACGGGCTGATCGACCCGGACGTGGTGCTGCGGTGGCTGGGCCGCGCGGGTGGCGTGGTGCTCGCCAGCGCCGTGCTCGGCGTGGTGCTGGCGTGGCTCGGGGGAGTGGGCGGTACGGACGGCTCGCAGGTCGCGACAGTCGTGGGACTGCTGGTGGCGGTGGGGCTGAGCGCGCTGCTGGGCTGGCTGCTCCGGCGCAGGTGACGCGGCGCTCCGGGGACGTTGCGCAGGTCACACGGGTTGTGCTCCGTCACAGAAGGGGGTCTCGCGCGGGATTACCCGAAGCACCCGGGGAAAGATAGATGACGTGAACCCGAAGCGGATCCTTGTCGTGGGTGCCGGTCACGTGGGCCTGTACGCCGCTCTGCGCCTGTCCAAGAAGCTGAGCAGGCGTGAGGCCGAGGTCATCGTCGTCGACCCGCAGCCGCACATGACGTACCAGCCGTTCCTCCCGGAGGCATCGGCGGGCAACATCTCCCCTCGGCACGCTGTGGTGCCGCTGCGGCGGGAGTTGCGCAAGTGCACCGTGGTGGCGGGCACCGTCACCCGGATCGACCACGACCGCATGACCGCCGTGGTGCAGCCGATCAGTGGCCCGGCCCGGGAGATCCGGTACGACCACGTGGTCGTCGCCCCCGGCTCGGTCTCCCGCACCCTGCCGATCCCCGGCCTGCACGAGAACGGCATCGGGTTCAAGACCATCGGCGAGGCCATCTTCCTGCGCAACCACGTGCTGGACCGGCTCGACGTGGCGGCCTCCACCACGGACCCGGCGGTCCGCAGCCGTGCGCTGACGTTCGTCTTCGTGGGCGGCGGCTACGCCGGCATCGAGGCGCTCGCCGAGATGGAGGACATGGCCCGTGACGCGCTGCGCTACTACCCGGAGCTGAAGCCCGAGGACATGCGCTGGGTGCTCGTCGAGGCGACCCAGCGGGTGCTGCCCGAGGTCGACCGGGACATGGGTGCCTACACGGTGCAGCAGCTGATGAAGCGGGACATGGACATCCGTCTGGACACCCGGCTGGAGTCCTGCGTCGACGGTGTGGTGAAGCTCTCCGACGGCGACAGCTTCCCGTCCGACACCATCGTCTGGACCGCCGGTGTGAAGCCCTCGCCGATGCTCGACGCGACGGACTTCCCGCGTGACGAGCGTCGCCGGGTCACCTGCCGGCCGACGCTGCAGATCGTGGACGGCGACCGGGTGGTCGAGGGCGCGTGGAGCGCCGGCGACTGCGCCGCCGTACCGGACCTGACCAAGGAGCCGGGCAACTTCTGCTCGCCGAGCGCCCAGCACGCGGTGCGGCAGGCGGCGCGGATGGCCGACAACATCGCGAACGTGATCCGCGGCCGCGAGCCGGTCGACTACAAGCACAAGCACGCCGGCAGCGTGGCCAGCCTCGGCCTGCACAAGGGCGTGGCGCAGGTCTACGGCATCAAGATGACCGGCTGGCCGGCCTGGTTCATGCACCGGACGTACCACATGTCGCGGATCCCCTCGTTCAACCGCAAGGTGCGCGTGGTGGTCGACTGGACGCTGGCGTTCTTCCTCAAGCGTGAGGTGGTCGCGCTGGGCCAGCTGCACGACCCGCGCGAGGAGTTCGCCGAGGCGTCCGCCCCGCCGGTCGCCGCGCGCGTCTGACGAAGCCGGACGAGAGGCCCTTCCCGTACGCGGGAGGGGCCTTTCGCCGTGAACGAGGTCAGAACCGCCAGGTCCAGGCGTCGGCGAGCCGTACCCCCGGCCGCCCGTAGAGCTGCTCCAGGGTCCGGCGCAGCATCTCCGCGTGCGGCGTGTCGTCGGTCACCGCGACGCACGACGCGTGCCAGAACTCGACGTCCCGGGCGGCCTGGCGGCGTTGCCGGTCACCGACCGCCGGCGCCACGCCGCGGCGGGCCACGTCGGCGAGCAGTGCCGAGGTGGGCCGCTGCCAGGTGCCCATGGTGGCCGAGCCGTCCGGGCCGTACGGGCCGATGAAGAAGCCCTCCGGCATGGCGAAGGCGACACCGGTGGCGGTGGCCCAGCGCATCGGCCAGGGATCCTGCGGGGTGGCGGTGGGCACCGGCACCAGCACCCCGCCGGGGCGTACGCACTGCCGCCAGTGGCCGCCGGTGACGAACTCGGGCAGCGGCGGCCGGTCCATCGTGGGCAGCGGGGTGGGGAAGACGCTGAGCAGCGCCGCGCCGACCGCGAACGGGACGACCCGGCGGGCCCGGCCGGGTTCGCCGAGCGCCCGGTGCACGGCGAGCGTGAGCACGGTGCCGGCGAGCGGCAGCACCGCCAGCGCGAAACGGGTCGGCAGCGCGCCGTCCACCACCGGCAGCCCGGCCAGCAGCGCGTACGGGCCGGGGATCCCGGTCCGCTCACCACCGGCCACCACCTCCGGGCCGAGCGCGAGCGCGGCCATCGCCAGCGCGGCGGCCACGATCGCCACCACCGGGGCGCGCCGGCCCAGCCAGACCGCGCAGCCCACGGCGACCAGCAGCAGCGGCCAGCCCAGGAACGTGGTGAACTCGGCCGGGCCGGTGGTGAGCCGCACCGCCTCCGGGCTGCCGAACACCGACAGCGCGGAGAGGCGGGTCCAGGCGATCAGGTCGGCGGAGAAGTAGGCGGGCGGGAACATCCCGTGGGCGACGCCCTGCGGGCCGGCGAACTGCACCCACAGCGGGTACGCCAGCACCGGCAGCGTCAGCCCGGCGGCGGCGAGCAGCCCACCGGCGAAGCCGGAACCGGCCCGGCGCAGCAGGTCCCGGTCGGCCAGCCCGTACGCGACGGCGGTCACCGCCAGGGTGAGCGCGGCGAGGAGGAGGACCTCCTCGCCGACGAAGACCTGCACGGTGACGACAGCGGCGAGCCCGGCCGCGGAGGTGGCCGTCCGGCGGCGGTCCGGACCGTCCGGGCGACCGGCCGGGTCGGCGGCGCGCAGCAGCCGGACCACGAGCCACACCAGCACCGGGACCAGCCACTGCGCGGTCATGTGCAGGTGGCCGTTGCTCTGCGAGACCATGCCCGGCCCGAAGCCGCACAGCGCCGCACCGAGTGCGGCCGCGAGCCGGCGGGCCCGCAGGACGCGGGTGAACAGCAGGTACCAGGCGAGCGCCGTACCGGCCGTGTTCGCGGCGACGAGCAGGGCGAACGTCACAGGCGCCCCGAACGCCAGCGTGACCGGGCCGAGCAGCACGCCGAGCGCCACCACCGACGTGTTCGCCATCAGGTTGACCCCGTCCGGCGCGTTCAACCGGCCGGTGACCAGGCTCAGCTCGCCGCGCAGGGCACGCGCGTCCAGCGCCAGGAACCACTCGTACAGCGTCTGGTCGGCCGGGTTGAGCGCGAGCACCCGCGTGCCCGGCGCCGGCCAGAGACCGTGGGTGAGCCAGCCGGCGAGTGCGACGAACGCCACCCCGACGAGCAGGCCCGCCCGGTGCCGCCGGACGGCGGCCGTCACCCGCCGCGTGACCGCCGCCGGGCGGGCCGCCCGGGCGTGGTCGGGCGCCCGGGTCGTGCGGGCGGCGCTGGTCACGGCCTCGACCATAACGGCCGCATCCGTCGGGGTACGCCGCGTCGCGGCCGAGCCGCTACGGTGAGATCTGCACCGCCGCGTGTCGACGCGCCGGTGTCACCCGCCCGGGTGGTGGAACGGCAGACACGGCCGCCTTAAAAGCGGCTGCCGCAAGGCGTGCGGGTTCGACCCCCGCCCCGGGCACATGAACTCTCAGCTTTCCCACAGCTGGCGGTAGCACGCGCGTTTGCGCCCACGTCTACCCTGGAGTAGCACGTCTACGTGCGATCGACCCCCTGAGGGAGGCCTGAGAAGTGAAGACCTCGAACCCGGTGCTCGCCCGGCTCGGCCAGGCGGCAGAGCGTGAGCGGGCGGCCGGGTACGCCCAGCCCGGGCCGTACGGTCAGCCCGGATACCCCCAGCAGCACCCGCAGCAGCAGTACCCCCAGCAGCCCTACGCCCAGCCCTACCCGGGCGGCTACGGCCAGCCGGTGGCCCCGCCCACCGTGACCCCGATGACCCTCGACGACGTGGTCGTCAAGACGGTCCTCATGCTCGCCATCCTCGGCGCCTCGGCCGCAGCGGCCTGGGTGCTCGTGCCGGACTCCCTGGTCGGCGTCGCGTGGATCGGCGCCGCTGTGGTCGGCCTGGTGCTCGGTCTGATCATCTCGTTCTCGCGGATGGCCAACCCGGCGCTCGTCGTGGCGTACTCGATCATCGAGGGCGTCTTCGTCGGCATGGTCAGCAAGGCGTTCGAGTCGCTCTACGACGGCATCGTGCTCCAGGCGGTCGTGGCCACGTTCGGCGTCTTCTTCCTGATGGCGATGATCTACAAGGCGCGGATCATCCGGGCCACGCCGAAGTTCGCCCGGATCATGGTGGCGATCATGGCCGGCCTGTTCGGCGTGATGCTGGTCAACCTGGTGCTGGCGCTGTTCGGCGTCAACACGCACCTGCGTGACGGCAGCCCGCTCGCGATCGGCTTCAGCCTGGTCTGCATCGTGGTGGCGTCGCTGAGCTTCGTGCTCAACTTCGCCGACATCGAGGAGGGGGTCCGGATGGGCCTCCCGCAGCGCTACTCGTGGACCGCCGCCTTCGGCATCGTGGTCGGCCTGGTCTGGCTCTACATCGAGATCCTGCGGCTGCTCAGCTACTTCCAGGGCGACGACTGACATCACGCCCTCCCCGACGACGCCCGCCTGCCGCATCCGCGGCGGCGGGCGTCGCCGTTTCCCCGTCCCCGCCGCGCCGCCCGGGGCAGAGTGGGATCCGGGTACGTGGGCGGGAGGTGGTCGCGGTGCGCAGTGCCAACCCGGTGCTGGACCGGCTGGACGACGTCGGCCGCGCCGAGCGGCAGGTGCTCGGGGTCGGCACCGCCGACACGATGACGGTCGCCGACGTGGTCAGCCGGACCGTGGGGCTGCTGCTGGTCACCGGCGTCACGGCGGCGGTGTCCTGGGTGGTGGTGCCGCAGGCCGCGTGGATCTCCGCCGCGCTCGCCGGAAGCGCGCTGGCCAGCCTGGCCCTGGTGCTCGTCATCTCGCTGAAGCAGATCACCAGCCCGCCGGTCATCGTCGGGTACGCGGTGCTCCAGGGGCTGCTGCTCGGGGTGGCCAGCCGCGCCTTCGAGATGGTCTACCCGGGCATCGTGGCGCAGGCCGTGATCGGCACGTTCGGCGTCTTCCTCGGCATGGCGGTGCTCTACCGGGCCCGGCTGGTACGCGCCACCCCGCGCCTGGCCCGGCTGGTCATCGGCACGCTCGTCGGGATCGTGGCGATCGGCCTGGTCAACCTGTTCGCGTACCTGTTCACCGGGCGGCAGGGGGTGGTCGTCTACAGCCTCAGCGACCGGGTGGGCTGGCTGCCGTACGTGTTCTCGGTGGTGGCGATCATCGCGGGCGCGCTCAGTTTCATCCTCGACTTCGACCTGGTCGAGCGGTCGGCCGCGAACCGGCTGCCCCGCCGCTACGCCTGGTACTGCGCCTTCGGTCTGCTGGTCGGGCTGATCTTCCTGTACTGGCAGATCCTCCGCCTGCTCAGCTACGTGCGCCGCTGACAGTTCCGGCCTGCCGCGCCGGGGCCCGGGGCCGCCGTAGACTCGGCGGCGATGAGCGCAGCGGAACTGGACCGGGCCGTGACCCTGCTGGTCCGACAGGTCGGGCACTGGCAGCAGCCGCGCTGGTCGGCCAAGGCCGACGGCGGCAACGTGTCCCGCGCCGACCTGGTGCACAAGTTGGTCCAGGAGATCGCCAACCTGGCCGCCGACGCGGCCGGTGAGCCGCGCCGCGAAGTGCCCCGCCTCCCCAGCGACCTGGCGCTCCCAGACCAGCTCCGCGTGGTAGTCGCCGACCTGACGCTCGCCGCGCCCCCCGACCAGATCCTGGCCACCGCCACCGACGCGGTGACCCGAACCCGCGCCGCCCTCTAACCCCCGCCCTGGCCCCGTTGATCATGAAGTTGGCGGTGACAAAACGGACGCTGATCCCCGTCAACTTCATGATCGACCGAGTGAGGGCCGGGAGAGGGCGGGTCAGGGGTTCAGCCAGCGGCGTGCCTTGCGGTGTCTCGAGCGGTCGCGCGCCCGCAGGACGGCCGGGCGGTCGTGGCCGGCGGCCTCCGCCTGCCTCGCGTGCAGCAGGCCGTAGGTGAACGTGTTCTCGCCGTCGGCGTACGCCTGGAGCGCCTGCCGCCGGAGCACCTCCCGGGTGACCACCGAGTCCTGGTGGGTGCCGAGCAGATCCTGGAGCGCCTTGAACCGCTTCACCAGGCGGCCAGCCCGCTTGCCGGCGGCCGGCTCGCGCACCTCGACCGCGTAGCGGGCGGCCTTGAGCTTCTTGCGTGCCTCGTGCAGCGCGGCGTCCCCGTCCGGCCCGGTGGTGGCGAGCGCCCGGTCCAGCCGGGTGTCGGCGCGGCGTACCGCCTTGCGGACCCGGCGGTCCACCCAGCGCCGGCCGACGTCGGCGGGCGGGCCGTCGGCCAGCCGGTCCAGGCGGGTCAGCAGGGCGGGATAACGGTCGGCGTCCAGCGCGGACCGCAGCGCGGTGGTCGCCTCGGCCAGGTCTGCGGCGAACCGTTCGCCGATCCGCGCCGCCACCGGGCCGAGCACCAGCTCGTCCGGCAGCTCGTGCACCGCCCCGGTGAGCCGGGCGGCCATCACCTGGGTGTCGCGGACCCGGCCCAGCTCGCCGCCGAGGCGGCGCAGCTCGGCCCGGACCGCCTCGCTCTCCCGGCGGTCCCACAGGCCCCGGAAGGTACGCAACGTCGCCCGCAACCGGCGGGTCGCCACGCGCATGTCGTGGACCGCGTCCTCGTCCCCCTGGTACGCGGCCGCGTGGTTACCGACGATCGCGTCCCGCTGCGCCCGGACGTACTCCAGGACCGGGCCCGCCGGGCCGTCCGGTTCCCGATCGTCGAAACGCTCGATCCGGCCGGCGACGGCCCGGTGCGACTTGCTGACCGCCACCTCGCGGGCGCCGGCCTCGCGCAGCCGCTCGCCGAGCGCGTCGAGCAGCCCTTCGTCGCCCTCGACCAGCTCGATCTCGATCTCGTGCCAGGTCCGCGCGGTGCCGTCCACCAGATCCTCGGACCGGACGTCGTCCTCGGCCACCTCGGCCAGCACCCGGCCGTCCGCGTCCAGCAGCCGGTGTTCCCGGCGGCGGTTGACGACCCGGGCCGCCGGGGCGACCGGACGACCGCGCGACGCGGCCCGGATCAGCGCGACCAGCTCGGGCGGCGGGCCGTCGTCGGACGCCCCGGCCGGGAACTGGTGCTCGACCCGGGCGCCACCGACCGCGCCCACCTTGAGATGCCAGCCCGCGTCGTGCCCACCGGTACGGCGGCGCAGCGCGTGCCCGCTGCGCAGCAGGAGCAGGTCGTCGGTGTCCCAGTAGACGGCGTCCAGATCCGAGACGGTGGCGTCGGACATGGTCACGACGCCACCGCACCCGGTCAGGTCGGGCAGCCGGAAACCCTCGTCGCCGGAGTACTTGCGCTCACGTTCCACGACGGTCGCCATGCGGCCTCCCGTACCCGGCCCGTGCTCCGGCGAACCGGTCTCAGCTCAGTCGTTCGAGCACCATCGCCATGCCCTGGCCGCCACCGACGCACATGGTCTCCAGACCGATGGTCTTGTCGTGCCACTCCAGCGCGTTGAGCAGCGTGCCGGTGATCCGGGCGCCGGTCATGCCGAACGGGTGGCCGACAGCGATCGCGCCACCGGCGACGTTCAGCTTCTCCTCCGGGATGCCGAGCTGCCGGTACGAGGGGATCACCTGGGCGGCGAACGCCTCGTTGATCTCGACCAGGTCGACGTCGTCGATGGTCATGCCGGCGCGCTTGAGCGCCTGCTTCGACGCCTCGACCGGGCCCAGGCCCATGATCTCGGGGGAGAGCCCGGTGACGCCGGTGGAGACGATCCGGGCCAGCGGGGTGAGCCCCAGCTCGGACGCGCGCTCGGCGCTCATGATCACCACGGCGGCGGCACCGTCGTTGAGCGGGCAGCAGTTGCCCGCGGTGATCCGGCCGTCCGGGCGGAACACCGGCTTCAGGCCAGCCACCGCCTCCAGGGTCACCCCGGCACGAGGACCGTCGTCGGTGCTGACGACGGTGCCGTCCGGCGTGGTGACCGGGGTGATCTCGCGGGCCCAGAAGCCGTCCGCGATCGCCTTCTCGGCGAGGTTCTGGCTGCGGACGCCGAACGCGTCCATGTCCTCGCGGGTCACGTCGTACACCTGGGCCAGGTTCTCCGCGGTCTGCCCCATGGCGAGGTAGATGTCGGGGAGATGCCCGGCCTCGCGCGGGTCGGTCCACACCTCGGCGCCGCCCTGGGCGCGGGCCGCGGAACGCTCCCGGGCCTCGGCGAAGCGGGGGTTCTCCCAGCCGCCGCCGACGAGGGTCTGCGCCTCCGGCGGCAGCGTGTCCGAGTTGCCCCGGGCGTACCGGGACACCATCTCCACACCGGCGGAGATGAACACGTCACCCTCACCGGCCCGGATCGCGTGCATCGCCATCCGGGTGGTCTGGAGCGAGGACGCGCAGTAGCGGGTCAGCGTGGCGCCGGGCAGGCCGTCGAGGCCCATCAGGGTGGCGACCACCCGGGCCATGTTGAAGCCCTGCTCGCCGCCGGGCAGACCGCACCCGAGGTAGAGGTCGTCGATGGTGGTGGGATCGAGCGCCGGGACCTTGTCGAGGGCGGCCTGGACGATGGTGGCGGCGAGGTCGTCCGGGCGGACCTCGCGGAGGGAACCCTTGAACGCGCGGCCGATGGGGGACCGGGCGGTGGCGACGATGACGGCGTCGCGGGGCGACTCAATCGGCATGAGCCAACGTTAACGCGCGAGTAACATGCCCGGGAAGCCGCGAGGCGGGCGGGAAATGTCACCCCGTGGGCGGCTGCCGGTGGTGCCGGAACGCGACGGCCGCCGCCGCCTCGACCGCGGGGAGCAGGGCGTGCGCCCACACCCGGTAGCCGTCGGCCGACGGGTGGAAGCCGTCGTGGCAGAGCGTCCCCGCGTCCGCGCGGAACACCGGACCGGTCTCGGTGCCCAGGTCGACAACGGTGCCGCCGGCGTCCAGCACGGCGGCCGTCTGGGCCCGCGCCATCCGCCGCCCGGACCAGCCGAGCACCTGGCGCAGCGGCGTGGCGACCGCGCGTACCGCGCCGAGATCCGGACACGTGCCCACGACCACCTCGACGTGCGCCTCCCGCAGCCGGCGTACCGCCGAGCCGAGATAGGCCGCCGCGTCACCGGGCCGCGACATCGCGGTGGCGTCGTTCGCCCCGATCAGCACCACCGCCACGTCCGGCCGCTCGCCCAGCAGCGCCCGGGCCACCTGGGTGGCCAGGTCGGTGGCACGCGAGCCGGAGACCCCCACGCTCGACAACTGCACCCGGCGGCCGGTCGGCCCCTCGGCGAGCAGGTTGGCGAGCTGACCGCCGATGGTGTCCTCGAACCGGTCGACGCCCACGCCGAGCGCCGACGAGTCACCCAGCAGCACCAGCCGCAACGGCGGCGCGTCCGCACGGCCGACCGTCGCGCGCAGCACCAGACCCAGCTCGGGCTGGGCGTACTCGCGGGTGCGGGCGGCGATGGCCTGGCCGGCGAGGACCGCCGCGCCGCCCACCGTGCCGGCCAGCAGCGACAGGGCCGCCGCCCGGCCCCACCGGGCCACCTCGTTCCGCTCGCTCATGACAGCACTCCGCTTCGCTCCGTGCCGTCATGAGGCACCTTTGCGCTGAGCCGGCCGATTCGCTCGCTGCGCTCGCTCATGACGTCACTCCGCTTCGCTCCGTGCCGTCATGAGGCACCTTTGCGCTGAGCCGGCCGATTCGCTCGCTGCGCTCGCTCATGCCGTTCCCTCCAGCGTTGCCGAGTCGGCGGCGCTGCCGGTCGGGGGCACCGCGCCGACGCCGAAGAAGGCCCGCCGGCGAAGCTGCGCCCACCGTCCGCCCGGCCCGCGGTCGCGACCCCGGAGCTGGGCGCCGCTGACCTCCGTGCCGGCGTGCCGGGCCGCCTGGTGGGCGGCCTCCGGGAGCGACCGTACGCCTTCCACGCCGGGCAGGACAGGCCTGCGTTCCGGGACGGCGCCCAGCGCGGACAGCACGGTGGGCAGCAACGCCGCCGCGGCTATCGCGTACCCCTCGGCGGAGGGGTGGAACCGGTCCCAGGCGAACATCCGCCCGGGGTCGGCGGCGAAGCGCGGCCCGAGCATGTCGCCGAGCGAGACGGCACGGCCGCCGGCCTCGACCACGCCCACCGTCTGCGCGGCGGCGAGCTGGCGGCTCCAGCGCCGGGCCAGCCAGCGCAGCGGCGGCTGGATGGGCCGGATGGTGCCCAGGTCGGGACAGGTGCCGACGACCACCTCACAGCCGGCCGCCCGCAGCGTGCGGACCGCGTCGACCAGATAGCGCACCGCCACCGAGAACGGTGAGCGGTTGGTGACGTCGTTGCCGCCGACCAGGATCACCGCGACGTCCGGCTCGACCTCCAGGGCGGACTCGACCTGCGGCTTCAGCCCGGACGACAGCGCGCCGACCACGGCGAACCGGTGCAGCCGGACCGGCCGGTGCAGGCGGCGGGACAGCCCGGTGGCGAGCAGCGAGCCCGGCGTCTCCCGGCGCCTGTGCACGCCGTACCCGGCCGCCGAGGAGTCGCCCAGGATGACCATGGTGATCGGCGGGCCGGGCAGTCTCGCGCCGTAGACGCCGTCGCAGCGCGGAGGCGGGGCCTGAGCCATCGGGATGGTGCGGCGGGCCTGCCGGGCCTGGCCGAGCAGCACCCCGCCGGTGGCGGCGGTGGCCGCCACCGTGGCGCCCGTGCCGATCGCCGCGAGGCGGGCGATCTGCCGGGCGCGCTGCCGGCGGACCGGCGCGACGGAACCAGCGTCCCCCATGAACCGACAGTATCGCGCCGGTACGACCACTGCTGTCCGTGATCGGATGGCTGGGCGGTGCCCGAATCGGGTACCGATGGGGGCAGCGGACGCGGGCTTGCCACCGGGCCGCACCATGTCGGGCGGAGAGGGGCGACATCATGGGGAAGACGTTGAAGCGCAGCGCCGCGTTCGCCGCGCTGGCCCGGGCGCTGGCGGCGGGTACGCGGGGCGGGCCGTCGCTCGGGGCACGGCTGGCGGCGCTGCCGCGGATGATCCGCGCGACCAGCAGGGGCGAGTACGACGGCGGCCTGCGCCTGGCGCTCATGGCCGGGGCGACGGCGTACATCGTCTCGCCGATCGACCTGCTGCCGGAGATCCCGCTGGCGATCTTCGGGCTGGCCGACGACGCGGTCATGGTCACCTGGCTGGCGGGCAGCGTGCTCGCCGAGACCGAGCGGTTCCTGGAGTGGGAGGCACGTCGCAGCTCCGTCATCCCCGGGCATGTGGTGCCCTGACGGCACGTACGCTGGTCGGCGAACTGAGGGCTGACCGGCCGCCGGAACCGACGGCGGCGCGACGAAGGGCACAACGAGGTGCAGTACTACGACAACGTCGTCGAGCTGATCGGCAACACCCCGCTGGTACGCCTGCGCAACGTCACCGAGGGCATCCAGGCCACCGTGCTGGCGAAGGTGGAGTACGTCAACCCGGGCGGCTCGGTCAAGGACCGGATCGCGCTGCGCATGGTCGAGGACGCCGAGAAGGCGGGCATCCTGCGGCCGGGCGGCACGATCGTGGAGCCGACCAGCGGCAACACGGGCGTCGGGCTGGCCCTGGTGGCCCAGCTCAAGGGCTACCGCTGCGTGTTCGTGTGCCCGGACAAGGTCAGCCAGGACAAGCAGGACGTGCTGCGCGCGTACGGCGCCGAGGTGGTGGTCTGCCCGACCGCCGTCGCGCCGGAGGACCCGCGCTCCTACTACAACGTCTCCGACCGGCTGGCCCGGGAGATCCCCGGCGCGTGGAAGCCCAACCAGTACAGCAACCCGGCCAACCCGCGCTCGCACTACGAGACCACCGGCCCGGAGCTGTGGCGGCAGACCGAGGGGAAGATCACCCACTTCGTCACGGGCGTCGGCACCGGCGGCACCATCTCCGGCA
Source organism: Micromonospora sp. CPM1 (assembly GCF_023896895.1). Taxonomy (NCBI): domain Bacteria; kingdom Bacillati; phylum Actinomycetota; class Actinomycetes; order Micromonosporales; family Micromonosporaceae; genus Micromonospora; species Micromonospora sp. CPM1. The sequence continues at coordinate 225,183 of NZ_JAMHIU010000009.1, read as the reverse complement.
TCGGCCGCTACCTCAAGGAGGCGTCCGAGGGCCGGGTCAAGGTGATCGGCGCGGACCCGGAGGGCTCGGTCTACTCCGGCGGTACCGGCCGGCCGTACCTGGTCGAGGGCGTCGGTGAGGACTTCTGGCCGGAGACGTACGACCGGTCGGTCGCCGACGAGATCGTCGAGGTGTCGGACAAGGAGTCGTTCGAGATGACCCGCCGGCTGGCCCGCGAGGAGGGGCTGCTGGTCGGCGGCTCCTGCGGCATGGCCGTGGTGGGCGCGCTGGAGGTGGCCCGTAAGGCCGGCCCGGACGACGTGATCGTGGTGCTGCTGCCGGACGGCGGCCGGGGCTACCTGTCGAAGATCTTCAACGACAAGTGGATGGCCCGGTACGGCTTCCTGGACGACTCGGGCACCGAGCCGACGGTCGCCGACGCGCTCGCCGGCAAGCCCGGTGGGCTGCCCGAACTGGTGCACGTGCACCCGACCGAGACGGTCCGCGACGCGATCGACTACATGCGCGAGTACGGCGTCTCCCAGCTCCCGGTGCTCAAGGCCGAGCCGCCGGTGGTGACCGGCGAGGTGGCCGGCTCGATCGCCGAGAAGGACCTGCTCGACGCGCTGTTCACCGGCCAGGCCCACCTGCACGACACGATCGAGCGGCACATGGGCGAGCCGCTGCCGATGATCGGCGGCGGGCAGCCGGTGAGCGAGGCGGTCGGGCTGCTGGAGAAGGCGGACGCGGCGCTGGTGCTGGTCGACGGCAAGCCCAAGGGCGTGCTGACCCGGCAGGACCTGCTCGCCCACCTCGGCGCGCGCTGAGCGGGGCGGGGCCCCGGCACTCCGGGGCCCCGCCCGTTCACAGCTCCCGGCCGTAGCGCAGTTGCGGCACCAGCGCCGAGCCGATGTGCTCGTCCCGCTGCAGACCGGTCAGGACCCAGCCCCCGCGCTCGTAGAACCGGCGCGCGTGGGTGTTCTCCCGCAGCACCCAGAGCGCGGCCCGGGTCCATCCCCGGGCCCGCATCGCGTCCAGCGCGTCCACCATCAGCGCCCGGCCGGTGCCCCGGCCCCGCTCGGACGGCTCCAGGTGGATCGCGTTGAGCAGCCCGGTCGCCGGGTCGCCCTCGTCGTCCGGCCCGAGATAGCTGAAGCCCACCAGCCGGCCGTCCCGCTCGGCCACCGTCATCCGGTGGTCCGCGCCCTCCCAGGTCAGCCGCTCCACCCAGTAACGGCCCATCGCCTCCGGCGTCGGGTCGGCGAGCGCCTCGGGCGGCAGGAACGACGAGTACGCCGCCACCCGTGAGCGCTGGTGCAGGGCGCCGACCGCCATCAGGTCGGCCTCGGTCGCGGAACGTAGGGAGATCGTCACCCGGGCGACGGTACCCGCCGGGGCGGCACCTGCACCGTCTGGAGATCCTCGGCGATCACCAGATCACCGGTGAAGTGCTCCCGGGCCTCGTCGTGGAAGCGGCGCGGGTCGGCGTACCGCTGGGAGAAGTGGGTGAGCACGAGCGTCCGTACCCCCGACTCGGCCGCCACCCGCGCGGCCTGGCCGGCGGTGAGGTGCCCGACCTCGGCGGCGAGCGCCGCCTCCGACTCCAGGAACGTCGACTCGATCACCAGCAGGTCGGCGTGCTCGGCCAGCGCGTACACGCCGTCGCAGAGCCCGGTGTCCATCACGAACGCGAACCGCTGCCCCGGCCGGGTCACGCTCACCTCGTCGCCGGTCACGCGGCGTCCGTCGCGGTCCAGGTGCCCGTCGCGCAGCAGCCGCCCCACGTCCGGACCGGCGATGCCGTACGCGGCCAGCCGCTCCGGCAGCATCCGGCAGCCGTCCGGCTCGACCAGGCGGTATCCGTACGTCTCGATCGGGTGCCGCAGCCGGCGGGCCTCCAGCGTGCCGATGCCCAGCGTGATCCGCTGCCCGTCGGCGTCGATCGGCTCGACGGACAGCTCGGCGGTCTCGTAGAAGCTGGACGCGTGGCGCAGCCGGGCGAAGTACTCGGCGCCGCCGGCCGGGAAGTGCACCGCCACCGGGTGCGGTACGCGGTCCAGCGAGAGCCGCTGGATCGTGCCGGGCAGGCCGAGGCAGTGGTCGCCGTGGAAGTGGGTGACGCAGATCCGGGTCAGGTCGGTGGCGGTGATCCCGGTGTGCAGCATCTGCCGCTGGCTGCCCTCGCCCGGGTCGAAGAGGATCACCTCGTCGTCCCAGCGCAGCAGGTAGCCGTTGTGGTTGCGCTGCCGGGTCGGGGCCTGGCTGGCCGTACCGAGCACCACCAGCTCACGCATGGACACGGCATCCTCCGGAGCGCATAAAGCGACCCCCGGGGCTTCCGCGCTCGCGCGCGGGCCGGCTGGACTGGGCCGGCACCCCGGGGGTCGGGTGGCTGTCGTGGTTTCGCCGCACCGCTGCCACACGGTCTCGACGATCATGCAGTGCCCGCCTCGCGGCGGACGAGTTCTCACTGTCGAGGACAGCGGCTAGCGGACAGCCACCTCACGAGTCCGATTGCTATACAAGTCTGGACCACCTCCTTTCCCGTGTACCGCCACGCTATCCACTTCCCCGCGGCCGCGGCAACGGATTTCGATCACAGGCGTCAGTCCAGGCCGATCGGGCCCTCGCGCGGGCCCTCCTCGTTCGCCGGCTGCACCGCCAGCGACGGGAAGTCGGCCAGGTCGCCCTCCGGCTCGGCGTCCCACTCGGGGAACACCAGCGGGCTCTGGAGGTAGAGGCAGAGCAGCTGGGTGAGCTGGTGCAGGCCGTCGAGGTGGGTGCGCTCGTGGCCGTGCGTGGCGTCCACGCCGAACCCGAGCAGCGCCACCCGGGCGTGCGCCCCGGCCTCGACCGCCGCGGCCACGTCCGAGCGGTAGTAGTCGAACACGTCCCGGACCAGGTCGACGCCGTGCTCCTTGGCGATCGAGGCCAGGTTGCGGGTCAGGTGGTAGTCGAACGGGCCGACCCCGTCGCCCATCGCCAGCGTGGCAGCGGTCTCCCGGGACTGCTGGCCCGGCGCGACCACCGCCGCGTCCACCGAGACGATCTCCGCGACATCCGGGTCCAGCCCGTGGCTGGCGCCGTGGCCGATCTCCTCGGTGACGGTGACCAGCAGGTGCGCGGTGACCGCCGGGGTGACCCCGGCGTCGACCATCGCCTTGAACGCGGTCAGCACCGCCGCCACGCCCGCCTTGTCGTCCAGGTGCCGGGACTTGACGTACCCGTTCGGGGTGATGGTCGGGTTGGGCAGGAACGCGACGAAGTCCCCGGCGTCGATGCCGAGCGCCCGCAGCCCGGCCTCGTCGTGCACCGGCTCGTCCACCCGCACCTCGACCAGTTCCCAGCCGACGCCCTGGAGGTCGACCGCCTCGTTGTAGCGGTGCCCGCTCGCCTTCAGCGGCAGCACCTGGCCGGTGACGACCCGCTCCAGGTCGTCGGTGAAGATCCGCACGTGGGCGCCCTCGGCGAAGCGGGCGCTGTGCGTGCCGATCGGGTTGACCTCCAGCCGGCCGTTCTCCTTCAGCCGCTTCACCATGCCGCCGATGGTGTCGGTGTGCACCACGATCGCCCGGTCGGCGCCGGTCGACCGGGGGCCGGGCAGACAGGCGCTCAGCGCCCCGCGACGGGTCAGCGTGGAGCTGATCCCGATCGCGGAGAGCCGCTCGCCCACGTACTGCTGGATGTGGTCGGTGCGCCCCGACGGGCTGGGGATCTCCAGCAGCTCCACCAGCACCTGGCGGAGGTAGTCGAGGTCGAGCTTGAGCGGTTGGGGTTTGCGTGCGGTCATGCCCCAGAGCCTGCCGCACCGGCAGGCGACCAGAGTCGCTGCGGTGCCCGGGTACCCGGGAAGAGCAGGTCGACGAAGCGTTCGGCGGTCGGCTGCGGCTCGTGGTTGGCCAGTCCGGGGCGCTCGTTCGCCTCGATGAAGACGTGTTCCGGCTGGTCCGGGGCGGGAACCAGCAGGTCCAGCCCGGTGACCGGGATGTCCAGCGCCCGGCTCGCAGTGACGCACGCCTCGGCGATCGCCGGGTGCAGCTCGGCTGTCACGTCGTGGATCGTGCCGCCGGTGTGCAGGTTGGCCGTCCGGCGGACCGCCAGCACCTCGCCCTCCGGCAGCACGTCGTGCATCCGGTACCCGGCCTCCGCCACCACCTCGCGGGTCATGTCGTCGACCGGGATGCGGGACTCGCCGCCGGTGGCTGCCGCCCGCCGCCGGCTCTGCCGCTCGATCAGCTCGGTGATGTCGTGCACACCGTCGCCGGTGATCTGCGCCGGGCGGCGTACCGCGGCGGCGACGACCTCGTGGTCGATCACCACGACCCGCAGGTCCTCGCCCGCGCGCAGCTCCTCGATCAGCACGTCCGGGCAGAACCGGCGGGCCAGCTCGACGGCCGCGGTCAGAGCCTCCGGCGTACGCACGCCGACGGTGATGCCGTTGCCCTGCTCGCCGCGCGCCGGCTTGACCACCACCGGACCCACGTCGTCGAGGAACGCGATGTCGTCGGGCTCGCCGGTCGCGGTGCGCCCGCGCGGCACCGACAGCCCCGCCTCGGTGAGGATGCGCCGGGTCACCCGCTTGTCGTCGCAGCGGCTCATCGCCACCGCCGAGGTCAGCTCCGACAGCGACTCGCGGGTGTGGATGGTCCGGCCGCCGGTGGTCAGCTTCAGCTCACCCCAGTGCGGGTCGGTCACCTCCACCCGGATGCCGCGCCGCATCGCCTCGTCCGCGACGATCTTCGCGTACGGGTTCAGCTCGTCGTACCCCTGCGGCATGGCGGGCAGGAACAGGCGCTCGTTGATCGGGTTCTTCCGCTTCACGCAGAGCGTGCCGGTGCGGTGGAAGCCGAGACGCTCGTACAGCCGGATCGCACCCGAGTTCTCGGCCAGCACGGACAGGTCCACGAACGCCCGGCCGCGCCCGTCGAGCCGGTCGGCGAGCGCGGTGAGCAGCGCCTGGCCGGTGCCGGGCGGGGCGGTGTTGAAGTCCACGGTCAGGCACCACAGGCTGGCGCCGTTCTCCGGGTCGCCGAACACCGCGACGTGGTCCACGCCGGTGATGGTGCCGACCACCTCACCGGTGGCGTCCTCGGCCACCAGGTGCAGGAACCGGTCCGTGCCGGCGTTGTCCACCAGCACCTCGACCGGGGCGGTGACCATGCCGTTGCGCGCGTAGATCCGGTTCACCGCCTCGGCGTCGGCGGCGTCCCGCAACGGCCGGATGGTCAGCCCGGGCACCTCGCCGCCCTCGGTGGCGGCGGGCCGCTTCTCACCCAGCGGCAGCCGGTAGGTCAGCGACGGGTCGATGAACAGCTCGTCCGGCAGCCGGGACACCAGCACGTGCGGGTCACGCAGGTAGATGCAGATGTCCCGGGCGCCGACCGCCTCGGAGCGCAGCACGTCGGCCACGTGCACCTGGTCGTCGAACGTCTGCCCGAACACCAGCCGGCCCCAGCCGCAGTCGAGCACCACGCCCGAGGCGTCGGTGGACGCGGTCTCCGGCTTTCGAGGCTCCGGCGTACCCGGTGCGACCGGGTCACCGCCGGGCCCGATGCGTTCCCGGCGGCGCCCCAGCACCCGTTCCCGGTCGGTACGCGCCGTTCCGGTGGCGAGGGTGTCGGTCACGCTCAGTCGATTCCGTGGCTCTGGAGCCACATTTCCAGGAGTCCCAGTTGCCACAGCTTGTTTCCGTTCAACGGGGTCAGTTCGGCATTCGGGTCGGCGAGCAGCGCGTCGACGTAGTCGGCGCGGAACAGGTCACGGCGGCGGGCCTCCGGCGAGGTGAGCGCGTCGCGTACCCGGTCGAGGAGCTTGCCCTCCAGGTGGGTGAGACCGGGCACCGGGAAGTAGCCCTTGGGCCGGTCGATGACCTCGTGCGGCAGGACGCGGCGGCCGATCTCCTTGAGCACGCCCTTGCCACCCTGGGCCAGCTTCAGCTCCGGCGGGCAGCTCGCGGCCAGCTCGACGAACTCGTGGTCGAGGAACGGCACCCGGGCCTCCAGCCCGTGCGCCATGGTCATGTTGTCGACCCGCTTCACCGGGTCGTCGGTCAGCATGACCTGGGTGTCGATCCGCAGGCCCGCGTCGACGGCGGTCTGCGCCCCCGCGCGGCCCAGGTGCGCGGCCACGAACTCCCGCGCCGGGTCGCCGTCGGCCAGCCACGCCGGGTTGAGCACCCGGGCCAGTCCGGCCGCGTCGCGGTCGAAGAACGCCTTCGCGTACGTCTCGAGCGCCTGCTCCCGGTCCACCCCGGCGAGCGGCGGGTACCAGTGGTAGCCGCCCAGGATCTCGTCCGCGCCCTGGCCCGACTGCACCACCTTGACGTGCTTCGCGACCTCCTGGCTGAGCAGCCAGAACGCCACGCAGTCGTGGCTGACCATGGGCTCGCTCATGGACGCGACGGCGGCCTCCAGCGGCGGCAGCAGGTCGCCGGTGGGCACCCGGATCTGGTGGTGGTCGGTGCCGAACGTCTTCGCCACCAGGTCGGAGTAGACGAACTCGTCGCCCTCCCGGCCACCCACCGCGTCGAAGCCGATGGAGAACGTGGCCAGGCCGGACTGCGCCTGCCCCTCGCCGGCGAGCAGCGCGACCACCAGGCTGGAGTCGAGGCCGCCGGAGAGCAGCACGCCCACCGGCACGTCGGCCACCATGCGGCGGCGTACGGCGGTGGTCAGCGAGTCGAGCAGCGCGTCCTGCCAGTCCCGCTCGGACCAGCCGGCCCGCTCGGCGGCACGGCTGAACGCCGGATCCCAGTACACCCGCTCGTGGGTGGAGCCGTCCGCCTCGTACACCCGGACCGTGGCCGGGGGCAGCTTGGTGACGCCGGCCAGGATGGTGCGCGGCGGCGGCACGATGCTGTGGAAGCTCAGGTAGTGGGCGAGCGCCACCCGGTCGATCGTGGTGTCGACGCCGCCGCCGGCAAGCAGCGCCGGCAGGGTGGAGGCGAACCGCACCACGCCGGGGCTCTCGGCCAGGTAGAGCGGCTTGATGCCGAGGCGGTCCCGGGCCAGCACCAGGCGGCCGGTGTCGCGCTCGCTGATCGCTACGGCGAACATGCCGATCAGGTGGTCGACGAAGTCGAGCCCCCACTCGGCGTACGCCTTGATCACGACCTCGCTGTCGCCGGACGAGAAGAACCGGTGGCCCTTGGCCTGGAGTTCGGCGCGCAGCTCCCGATAGTTGTAGATGCAGCCGTTGAAGACACCGGTGAGCCCGGCGGCGGCGTCCACGATGGGTTGGCCGCTCGCCGCGGACAGGTCGATGATCTTCAGGCGCCGGTGTCCCAGCGCGGTCGGGCCCTGCGACCAGACGCCGCTGTCGTCGGGCCCTCGGTCACTCATCGTGGCCGCCATCCGCTCCACGGCCGAGACGTCGGCGCGTGAACCGTCACGGCGGAACTCTCCCGCAAGTCCGCACATACGAGCCAATGCTGCCAGAGCTTGTTGCAGTTCGCCTGTTGAGACGATGACGAACGTGTGACAGCTTGCTACGATGCGCCGTCACGCAGGGTGGTTGCCTGTCACGCCTTCGGTTCCTGCCTCGCTCCACCCGATGTCGGGATTCGACTCCCGCAAGGGTGTGAGGAACGCCGCAGCGCGACACTTCTGAAGTAGTGTTGATGTCATGTCGATGCCCTTGGAGTCCGTGCCGTTCTCCGAGTTGCTGCGCCAGCCGACGGAAACCGCGGAGCGGCTGGCCCGTACTCGGGCACTGCGGCTACGTCGCCGCGACGCCGCCGACCTGGTGCTGATGTCCGCCGAACGGGCAGAGGCCGAGGGGGAGGTGGTCGACCTGACCGCGCGGCTGCTGGCCGGCCTGGCGCGGCGAGAGCCGGCCCTGGTCCGTGAGACGCTTCCGACCGTGCTGCCCTGGATGCGGTTCCTGCCGCAGGGGGACGCCGAGCAGATGACCGACGAGTTCATCGCCACGGCCGAGGCCGCAGCGGCCGTCGGCAGCACCGCGGCGGTGTCCCAGCTGCTCGCGGAATGGCGGCACACCGCCGAGGTGCACGCCGATCCCGATCTGCATCGGATCCTGGCCGCGCCCAGCGCCGACGACTTCGGGCCGGTCACGCGCCCGACCGACGAGTGAGCGCGAAGCGCGGCGACCGCGCCGCCCCGCCACCCCGGCCAGGTGGGTACACCCTGCGTTTCGCCACCAATGACGCGGCCAAGGGCTGGGAGGAGCTGTGCCGGCAGGCTGCGGCCAACACTCGCGGCGCGTTCGACGCGATCGAGGCGCACCCCTGCCCGTCCCCGCCGACCAGCCGCCAGCACCCCCTCAAGGGTTCCCTCGCCACTGCGGTGCACAACGGCAGAGCCCTGCCGCAGTGGCAGTACGAGGTCACCGCCGGCGGCCGCGTCTGGTACCTGGTCGACGACCAGACCCGGACCTGCTGGATCAAGCACGCAGGCACCGGCCATCCCCGAGCCACCGATTGACCGCAGTGCGTTCGGGCCCTCGTCCCTGGAGGACGAGGGCCCGAGTGGGGCAGTGCTCGGGTCTGGCTACGCGGTGCGGGCCACGCCGACCGGGCAGCTCAGCCCGTTCGGTCCGTGGTTGCAGTAGCCGTTCGGGTTCTTCGTCGGAGCCAGGTACTGCTGGTGGTAGTCCTCGGCGAAGTAGTAGTCGCCGAGCGGCGCGATCTCGGTGGTGATCTCACCCTTGCCGGCCCGCTCCACGATCGGCGCGAACGCGTCCCGCGACGCCTTGGCGGCGGCGAGCTGCTCGTCGGTCGTGGTGTAGATCGCCGAGCGGTACTGGGTGCCCACGTCGTTGCCCTGGCGCATGCCCTGGGTCGGGTCGTGGTTCTCCCAGAAGACCTTGAGCAGGTCCTCGTAGGCGATCTTCGACGGGTCGTAGACCACCTGGACCACCTCGGCGTGCCCGGTCATGCCGGAGCAGACCTCCTCGTACGTCGGGTTGGTGGTGTACCCGCCCGCGTAACCGGCGGACGTGGTGATCACGCCGGGGAGGGTCCAGAACAGCCGCTCGGCGCCCCAGAAGCAGCCCATGCCGAAGACAGCGACCTGCGCGCCCTCGGGGAACGGGCCCTTCAGCGAGGACGGCAGCACCTCGTGCCGGTCGGCGATCGGCATCGCGATCGGACGGCCCGGCAGGGCCTGGTCAGGAGAGATCATTTCGGCCTTCATGCGGCGGAGGAACACGGTGGGACTCCTCTCTTGGCTTTCCCAGCGTGTGCAACAGCGTCGCCCCCCGGTTCCTTACCCGCCCACGCCGGCGTCAGGCCAGCGCCGCCGAGATCCGCCCGGCGAACTCCGTCGCCTCGGCGTCGTCGGCGTACCGGGTACGCGGCCAGAAGAAGCCGCGCAGCCCGTCGCCCTTGGTCCGGGGCACCACGTGGGTGTGCAGGTGCGGTACCGACTGGGACACCCGGTTGTTCATGGCCACGAACGTCCCACCGGAGCCCAGACCGGACTCCACCGCCACGGCGATGCGCTGCACCAGCCGGAAGTAGCCGGGCAGCGCGTCGGCGGGCAGGTCGGACAGGGTGACCAGGTGGGTGCGGGGCACCACCAGCACGTGGCCCTTGAACACCGGCCGGGTGTCGAGGAACGCGACCCCGTCCGGCTCGTCGGTCACCCGGAAGGCCGGCACCTCGCCCGCCACGATCCCGCAGAACACACACCCGCTCACCCGCCCACCCTAGGCCCGGCCCCGCCATCCCAGCTCCGGGCGAGCATGATCATGAGGTTGGCGGCGACAAATCGGACCGCCGGCACCGTCAACCTCATGATCAGCGCAAAACCGGGCGGGGGTCAGGAGCGGTCGAGGTAGGCGTCCCAGTCGTCTTCGGGGATGCCGGTGGGGCCGGTCTCGCCGTTGGCGAGGCGCGCCCGGATGTCCGCCTCCCACCGCAGCGCCCATCCGCGCAACTCGTCGACCTGCTGCTCGGTGAGCCCGTACGAACGGAAGGTCCGACCGTCCCGCTCCGTCACACCACCCAGCCGGTCGGCCAGTTCGTCCAACGAGAACCCGGCGGTGTGACGGGCGCCGAGGTGCTCCAACTCCGACCAGGTGAGCCGCTCGGAGGCCGCGCGGACGTCGATGTAGTCCCGGTGCGCAGCACGGTCGTGTAGCGCGCGGACCTTCAGCCCGACCGCGTCCTCGAAGGCCAGCACCGGGCCCATCGCCATGCGGGCCGGCGGCGCGAGTGCCTCCTTGAGCAGATCGACCTCACATGAAGAGGTGTCGTCCGAGATCAGCAGGCGAGCCATGCGCGGCGTCGACTCGATGATCCGGGCGGAGAACCCGGCCGCGGCGTAGGCGGCGGCGAGGCGATCCGCCACGGCACCGAGCGGAATCGCGGCGGCCGTGGCGAAGTCGAGGTCCTGAGAGGGCCGGTCGACCAGATCGTGGGCACACATGGCGTAGCCACCGGCGAGCATCAGTCCTAGGTCGTCACCAGCGGTGAAACCGATCTCCAGCAGGCGACGGTGCAGTGCGTCCATCATCCGGCGACGAGGTCGGGCAGTTGCCGCTCCCAGAGTCGGGTCACCCGGCGCGCGGTCAAGCGCCGAATACGTGGCCAGTCCTGGCGGAGCAGCGCGGCGTCGACGTATCTGATGATGTCGTCCCGCTGGCCGCAGTCCAGCAGGAGGCAGTAGAGGGTCAGCCGCTCACCCGGGTCACCCACGTCATAGTCGCCGGGGCCCGACCAGGCGAGGCGCACGGGCAGCTTGACCCGCCCCGACCGCGGCCCGCTCAGGAGGCCCAGCGAGACCGGGATCCGGTCGGCGACGCCGTGCAGGCGGGAGGGGAGTGCCTCGGTCATACTCACCGGCCCAGTATGGCCGACCACCCCGACAGACTCCTGGTTGTGACAGGCGCGCCCGGCCTACCGGGAGCAAAGGGGAAGCGGGCGGGCTAACGTCTGCGGCATGAGCCACGGCTTCGAGACACTCGCCATCCACGCCGGTCAGGACCCGGAGGCCCGCACCGGTGCGGTGATCCCGCCGATCTACCAGACCAGCACGTACGCCCAGGACGCCGTCGGAGCGCCCCGCGAGGGCTACGAGTACAGCCGCTCCGGCAACCCGACCCGGGACGCGCTCCAGGAGTGCCTGGCCGCGCTGGAGGGCGGCCCGGTGGCGCTCGCCTTCGCCAGCGGCCTGGCCGCCGAGGACGCGCTGCTGCGGACCGTCTGCAAGCCGGGCGACCACGTGGTGATCCCGGACGACGCGTACGGCGGCACGTACCGGCTGTTCGCCAAGGTGGCCGAGCGCTGGGGCCTGGCGTACACCCCGGCGAAGGTCTCCGACCCGGACGCCGTGCGCGCCGCGATCCGCCCGGGCACCACCCGGATCGTGTGGGTGGAGACGCCGACCAATCCGCTGCTCGGCATCGCCGACATCGCGGCACTGGCCGCTGTGGCGCACGACGCCGGCGCGCTGCTGGTGGTCGACAACACGTTCGCCTCGCCGTACCTCCAGCAGCCGATCGCGTTCGGCGCGGACGTGGTGGTGCACTCCACCACCAAGTACGTCGGCGGGCACTCCGACGTGGTCGGCGGCGCGCTCGTCGCGGCGGACCGCACGCTCGGCGAGGAGCTGCGCTACCACCAGAACGCGATGGGCGCGGTGAACGGCCCGTTCGACGCCTGGCTCACCCTGCGCGGCATCAAGACCCTCGGGGTACGGATGGACCGGCACTGCGACAACGCCGAGCGGATCGCCGCCTACCTGGACGGACACGCCAAGGTCGCCCAGGTTCTCTACCCGGGCCTGCCGTCGCACCCCGGCCACGAGGTGGCCGCCAAGCAGATGCGCCGGTTCGGCGGCATGATCTCGTTCCGCGCGGCGGGCGGCGAGGAGCATGCTGTGGAGATCTGCAACCGGGCCCGGCTGTTCGTGCTCGCCGAGTCGCTGGGCGGCGTGGAGTCCCTGATCGAGCACCCCGGCCGGATGACACACGCGAGCGCCGCGGGCTCGCCGCTTGAAGTTCCCGGCGATCTCGTGCGACTGTCTGTCGGCATCGAGACGGTCGACGACCTGCTCGCCGATCTGGAGCAGGCCCTGGGCTGACCGCTGGCTGGGGAGGGTGGCAGTGCCGGAGATCTTGCCGACGACCTGGGTCGGGACGACCGCGAAACAGATCGCCCGGGCGGTACGCCGTGGCGACGTCTCCGCCACCCAGGTCGTCGCCGACCACCTGGACCACGTCGCCCGGGTCGACGCCGAGCTGGGCGCGTTCCGCACGGTACGCGGCGGCGAGGCGATCACCGAGGCGGAGAAGGTCGACGAGCAGGAGGAACTGGCGAACCTGCCGCTGGCCGGCGTGCCGGTGGCGGTCAAGGAGAACACGCCGGTGGCCGGCCTGCCCACCTGGAACGGGTCGGCGGCGATGCGTACCGAGGTGGCGGAGGCCGACCACGAGGTGGTCCGGCGGCTGCGCGGCGCGGGCGCTGTCATCCTCGGCGTGACCCGGATGCCGGAGCTGGGCCTGTGGGCGCTCACCGACGACGACACCGCCGTCACCCGCAACCCGTGGGACCTGGCGCGTACCCCCGGCGGCTCGTCCGGCGGCGCGGCCGCCGCGGTGGCCGCCGGGCTGGTGCCGATGGCCCACGGCAACGACGGTCTCGGCTCGATCCGCATCCCGGCGGCCTGCTGCGGCCTGGTCGGGCTCAAGCCCGGCCGGGGCGTGGTGCCCTGCCAGCTCGGCGCGGACGACTGGTTCGGGCTCACCGAGCACGGCATGCTGACCAGCACCGTCGCCGACGCGGTGGTCGGCTTCTCGGTGCTGGCCGGCCGCCGGCCGGACAAGCTGGTCCCGCCGGAGCGGCTGCGGGTGGGCGTCTCGCTGCGGTCGCCGGTACGCGGCGTCTCGCCGGACGCGCCGAACCGGGACGCGGTCGCCGCCGCCGGCCGGCTGCTCGCCGCCGCCGGCCACGACACCGTGCCCGCCGACCCGGTCTACCCGACCCGGCTCGGCCTCCAGGGCATCGCAACCTGGTTCGCGGCCGCGGCCGCCGACGTGCGCGCCGCCGGGGTGGCGCCGCGTCAACTCCAGCGACGCAGCCGCCGGCACGTCGCGCTCGGCGAGTGGGCGCAGCGCCGGGGGTACGTGCGGGAGGCCGACCGGGCCGCCTGGCGCGAACGGTCCGTGCACTTCTTCGCGGACAACTCGATCGACCTGCTGCTCACCCCGGCGCTGGCCGGGCCGCCGCCGGAGGCCGCCGGGTGGTCCGGCCGCTCCTGGCTCGCGAACATGTCGACCAACATCAGGTACGCCCCGTACGCGGCGCCGTGGAACATCGCCGGGCTCCCGTCGATCGTGGTGCCGGTCGGGCGCCGCCCGGACGGCCTGCCGGTGGGCGTGCAGTTCGTCGGCCCGCCCGGCTCCGAACTGCTGCTGCTCGGGGTGGCCGGCCAGTTCGAGATGCAGGCGCCGTGGGCCCGGCACGCACCCGGCTATCCCCGCGTCGGAACGGGGTCGCCGGCCACCGCGTGATCGTCTAGCGTGTGCGCACCCCTGTCGCGCACACCACCTCGGACGGTCCCCGATGCACTGCCAGACCTGCGGGGACCCCACGTCCCCGGCCTATGAGGAGTGCCGGCGCTGCGGCACCCGCGTCGGTCAGCCCGCCGTGAGTCCCGGCATGCCCACGTACGGCGTGCGTGGCCTGGCCGTGGCCGGCGCGTTCGCGGTCGGCGCCGCCACCCTGTGCTACCTGCTCACGGCGCTGTTCCCGATCGTGGGTGTGCGGATGGCCCGTTCGGCCGCCGAGCAGCTCGACCGGGACGTGCTGCTCGGCGCGGTGCTGGCCGAGGTGCTGTTCTCGCTGCCCTACCTGCTCGCCCTGCTGACCGCGGGGACGCTCGTGGTGATCTGGACCTGGCGGGCCCGCAAGAACCTGGACGCGTTCCCGGGCGCGGTGCCGAACCTCAGCCCGGCGTGGGCCATCGCCGGCTGGCTGGTGCCGTTCGCCAACTTCGTCGTACCGGCCCGGGTGCTCGCCGACCTGCTCCGCAACAGCGTCTGGCGACGCCGCCAGTCGTGGCTCGTCGGGGTGTGGTGGGCGAGCTGGCTGGTGTTCCTGATCGGTGACCGGTTCGTCGCCCGGGCCGAGCAGCAGCGCTACGACCGGCTGACCGAGCTGCCCCGCAACGACGCGGAGTTCGGCACGTACGTGCGCTTCTACGAGGACGCGCTCGCGCCCCGGCTGGTGCCGGCGGTGGCCTGCCTGGTCGCCGGGATCGCGTTCGTCGTGCTGATCCGCCGGATCTCCGCCGCCCAGCAGGACCGGCTCGCGCGGGCCGTCCCCGCGTGGCCGGGACAGCCGGTCCGGCCCGGCCAGTCCGCCTGACCCGGTCAACCGGGTTGGCCCGCGCCCGCCGCGCCGATGCCGGTCGCGCCGACGTCGCCGCAGGTTCCGCCCGCCCCGGGTGGCACGATCGGGGCATGACGGAACTGGTCGGTCTCGCCGACGTACAGGCCGCGCGGGAACTGCTCGCCGGTGTCACCCGTACCACCCCGCTGGAGCCGTCCCGGCCGCTCAGCGCCGCGCTCGACGGGCCGGTCTGGCTCAAGTGCGAGAACCTCCAGCGCGCCGGGTCGTACAAGGTGCGCGGCGCGTACGTGCGGATCTCCCGGCTCTCGGCCGAGGAGCGGGCCCGCGGCGTGGTCGCGGCGAGCGCCGGCAACCACGCCCAGGGGGTGGCACTCGCCGCCGGGCTGGTCGGCGCGCACGCCACCGTCTTCATGCCGGTGAACGCGCCGCTGCCGAAGGTCGCCGCGACGAAGGGGTACGGCGCGCAGATCGAGCTGGTCGGCAACACGGTGGACGAGTCGCTCGTCGCGGCGCAGACCTTCGCCGAGCGGACCGGCGCGGTGTTCATCCACCCGTTCGACCACGCGGACGTCATCGCCGGGCAGGGCACCGTGGCGCTGGAGATCCTCGAACAGTGCCCGGACGTGCGCACCATCGTGACCGGGGTGGGCGGCGGCGGGCTGGTCTCGGGCATGGCGGTGGCGGCCAAGGCGCTGCGTCCCGACGTACGCGTGATCGGGGTCCAGGCGGCGAGCGCCGCCGCCTTCCCGCCCTCGCTGCGGGCCGGCGAGCCGATGCGGCTGCCCTCGTTCGCGACGATCGCCGACGGGATCGCCGTCGGCCGTCCGGGCGAGCTGACCTTCACCCATGTCCGCAAGCTCGTCGACGAGGTCGTCACGGTCTCCGAGGAGGACATCTCCCGGGCGCTGCTGATGCTGCTGGAACGCGGCAAGCAGGTCGTCGAGCCGGCCGGCGCGGTCGGCGTGGCGGCGCTGCTGGCCGGCGCGGTGGAGGTGACCGCGCCGGTCGTCGCGGTGCTGTCCGGCGGCAACATCGACCCGCTGCTGATGCTCCGGGTGATCGAGCACGGCCTGGCGGCGGCCGGCCGGTTCCTGCGGATCACCGTGCGCTGCACGGACCGGCCCGGCCAGCTCGCCTCCCTGCTCGGCGAGATCGCCGAGCACCGGGCCAACGTGGTGGACGTGGTGCACCAGCGCGCCAACCCGCACCTGCGCCTCGGCGAGGTGGAGGTGGCCCTGTCCGTGGAGACCCGCGGGGTGGAGCACTCGGACACGCTGATCAGCGCGTTGCGTGCGAGCGGCTACCAGGTGGTCTTCACCGGCGAGGGCTGAGCCCTCGGCGGAATCGCGACGCCCGAGCGGAACGGGAACACCACAGCGGAACGCGAACGCCCCGGCCGGATGATCCGGTCGGGGCGTTCGGGTGTGCGGCTCGGGTCCGAGGAGGGCCTGTCAGCCTCGGTCGGGTTCGGGACCCGAGCCATCCGGCGCGGGTCCGGAAGGGGTCAGCCGCTGTACGGCTCGAAGGAGACGATGGTCACCTTGATATCGGCGCCGCTCGGCGCGGTGTAGGTGCAGGTCTGCCCCGCCTTGCCACCGAGGATCGCCTTGCCGAGCGCGGACTCGGGGCTGTAGACCGTGAGGTCGGTGGTGGAGGCGATCTCCCGGGAGCCGAGCAGGAAGGTCTCGCTGTCGTCGGCGTCGTCGTCGAAGTAGATCTTCACGACCATGCCCGGCGACACCGCGTCGGTGTCCGGCGCCTCACCGACCTTGGCGGTGCGCAGCAGCTCCTTGAGGTAGAGAATGCGGCCCTCGGCCTTGCCCTGCTCCTCACGGGCGGCGTGGTAGCCACCGTTCTCCCGCAGGTCGCCCTCCTCGCGACGGGCGTTGATCTCGGCGGCGATGACCGGCCGGTTGGCGATCAGCTCGTCGAGCTCGGCCTGCAGACGGTCGTAGGCGTCCTGGGACAGCCAGGTGGCGGGCGCCTCGTTTCCATTTGTGGACACAGGCGGTCTCCTCGATTGGTGCGGACTGGCTGACAGGTGAACTTGCAAGGCTACCAGTGCGGGTCGCGTCGAGGTGTGATCAATCACCCCGGGTGCCGGTGGCGGGCCGGGGTGCGGTGGCCGGCGACTCGCCGGCGGTCCGGCTCAGCCGGCGGGCCGGCAGCGCAGGACCTCGCCGATGAACGGCCGGGCGCTCGTGGGCACCTCCTGCCGGGTGCGGATGTGGCGCTGGCCGGGCTCCGCGGTCACGGTGGTCTCGGCGCTGCCCACCTGTGCCCCGTCGTGCGAGCGGGCCCGCAGCAGACAGGTGGCGGAGCCGCCCGGCGGCACGGTGACCCGGAAGTCGACCACCACCCGGGAGTCGGTGATGTCGGTGTAGCTGATCATCTCGCCCTGGTACTGCGGGTCGCCGTACTGGTAGTAGAGCTTCGCCGCGCCCAGCCCGAGGACGGCGAGGAGGACCGTCACAGTGAGGGCGAGCAGGAGTGGCCGGCGGCGTCCCGGCTCCCGGCGGCGGCCGTAGCGGCCCGGCGGGAAGGCCGGCGCCTCCGCGGCGACTGTGGCGTGCGTCTCGCTCACCGGCGGGTATCTCCTGGCGTTGTTGTCGGCGGCATCGGCAAGAATGGCTAGGTCCATCTTCCCAGCCCGGCGCTGAGTCAAGGATGGCAGGTCGGCCTGGACCGGCGGGCGTGGCCCTGGCCACTCCGGTGGCGGGCCCGGCCGGCCGTCACGGGGGCTTTCGCGGGCGCGGGGGGAGATTCCGGCAGGTCAGCCGGTCGGCCCGGGGGCCGGTCGGCGGGCACAGACGAGGAGCGCCGAAGGTGGCAGAACAGCTGCGTCTCATGGCGGTGCACGCCCATCCCGACGACGAGTCGAGCAAGGGCGCCGCCATGATGGCGAAATACGTCGCCGAGGGGGTGGACGTCCTGGTCGTCACCGCCACCGGTGGCGAGCGGGGCAGTGTGCTCAACCCCAAGATGGACCGCCCCGACGTCTGGGCGAACATCGGTGACATCCGGCGCGCCGAGATGGACGCCGCCCGGGCCATCCTCGGCGTCGAGCAGGCGTGGCTCGGCTTCGTCGACTCCGGGCTGCCCGAGGGCGACCCGCTGCCGCCGCTGCCCGAGGGCTGCTTCGCCCTCCAGGACGTGGACGTCGCCGCCGCGCCGCTGGTGCGCCTGATGCGGCAGTTCCGCCCGCACGTCGTCACCACGTACGACGAGGAGGGCGGCTACCCGCACCCCGACCACATCATGACCCACAAGATCACCGTGGCGGCGTTCGACGCGGCCGGTGACCCCGAGCGCCACCCCGAGGTGGGCGAGCCGTGGCAGCCGCTGAAGCTCTACTACGACGTGGGCTTCTCCCGCGCCAAGATCATGAGTCTGCACGAGGCGGTGCTCGCCGCCGGGCTCGAATCGCCGTACGGCGAGTGGATGAAGCGCTGGGACGAGCGCCCCGACAAGGGCGCCCGGATCACCACCCGGGTCGAGTGCGCCGACTACTTCCCGGTCCGCGACGACGCGCTGCGCGCGCACGCCACCCAGATCGACCCGGACGGCTTCTGGTTCCAGGTGCCGATGGAGCTGCAGAAGCGCGCCTGGCCGACGGAGGACTTCCAACTCGCCCGTTCGCTGGTCGACAGCCCGCTGCCCGAGTCCGACCTGTTCGCGGGCGTACGTGAGGCGTGCCGTGCCCACTGACCGGGCCGGGGGCTACCCTGGTGCTCAGTCGCACATCGGAGGAACACCATGCTGACCACCGTCGAGGTGCTCGCGCAGAACAACTTCGGTGACACCCGCACGGGTGGTCTGGCCGGTCCGATGGGCCTCTTCCTGATCGTCGCGCTGGCCACCGTCACCGTCCTGCTGATCCGCAACATGAACGCCCGGCTGCGCCGGCTGCCCGACCGCTTCCCGCAGCAGGGCGCCCCGGGCCGGGCCGATTCCGCAGTCGCCGATCCGACAGACGGGCTCGTCGAGCAGGATTCACCGACGAACGCGCCCAACGGCTCCCAGCAGCACCGGAACAGCTGAACACCGCGTGAATCACGTCGAAGCCGGTCGTCGCCCCCTGTTGCGACCACCGGCTTTGGCTTAGCCTTCCGCCGGGGGGACCGTCAGGCCCCGGACCCTGCGCGGAAGGGGGACGCCGATGTCGAAGACAGCACCGGCCCCCGACCATGCCCCGGCCCGACCCGTTGACGGGGCGGCCCCGTGACCACCGAGCCGGCCGACCGTTCCCCCGACCGGATCGGCCTGCGCGGGACACCGGTGGGCGTCGTCCTGCTCACCGTCGCGGTCGCGCTGACCGGTCTGCTCGCCGCCGCGCTCGGCCTCACCGTCCCGTCGCACCTGCCGGCCGGCGAGGCACTGCCCGGTCCGGCGCGCTTCGGCATCGCCGCCGCCGCGTTCGCGGTGGCCCAGCTCGCCCGGCTGCGCTTCCGCAGCGCCTCGGGCATGGTGAGCATCACCTGGGGCGAGGCCGCGCTCGTGGTCTGCCTCTGGCTGGTGCCGGCCGGCTGGCTCCCGGCCGCCGCCCTGCTGGGCGTGGGCGCCGCCTGGACCGCGATGTCGGTGGTCTCCGACCGCCGTCCCGCACTGGAACTGGTCGGGATCGCCGGTACGCTCACCGCCGCCACCGCGCTCGCCGCGGCCGTGGCCACCGCGCTCGGCCCGCCGCTGCTCGCCGCGCCCACCCCGGAGCTGGCGCTCACGCTCACCGCCGCCGCGGTCGCGTACCTGCTGACCACCGCCTTCCTGGGCGCCGTCACGCTCGCCCTGCGGCACGGCATCGCGATCGGGCCGCCGCTGCTCGCCGCGCTGCGCGGCAAGCTGCTCATGTTCGTCGGCAACGTGGCGGTCGGCCTGGTGGTCGTCGCGCTGCTCGAACTCGACGCGCGCTGGCTGCTGCTCCTGCCGCCACCGCTCTGGCTGCTCCAGCAGACCTACCGGCACCGGCTCCGCGCCGACCAGGAGCGGCGCACCTGGCGGGCGTTCGCCGAGGCCACCGCCGCGCTCAACCAGCTCGACGAGCGCGGCGTGGCGACCGCCGCGGTGACCGGCGCGCTCACCCTGTTCGGCGCGGAACTGGTCGAGGTCGACGTGGCCCGGGGCGAGGGCCGCTGGCGCCGCTACCGGGCCGACCGCGGCGGGCAGGTCCGCGACCGGGAGGTGGAGCCGTCCGCCGGCGCCGACCCGGGGGAGCACGAACTGGTGCGGCGCCTCGCGGTGGGATCGGCCGAGGTCGGGCACCTGCGGGTGCGGTTCGCCCGGTCCGCCCCGCCGAGCGCCCGGGAACGCGACGGCGTGGCGGCCTTCGGCGACGCCCTGGCCGCCGCCCTGCACGACGCCGCCACGCACCGGGAGCTTCGTCTGGTCACCGCCCGCTCGTCGTACGACGCGGTGCACGACCAGCTCACCGGACTGCTCAACCGGGCGGCGCTGCTGGCCAAGGGGGACCAGGCGCTGCGGCAGCGCGCGCACGACCACCCGGTGGCCCTGCTGCTGCTCGACGTGAACCAGTTCAAGGAGGTCAACGACACGCTCGGGCACTCGGCGGGCGACCAGTTGCTGCGGCTCACCTCCAACCGTCTCGCCGCGCTGACCCGGCCGGGTGACCTGCTCGGGCGCCTCGGCGGCGACGAGTTCGCCCTGCTGCTGACCTCGGTTCCGCTGGTCGAGGACCGGACGGCCCCGCTGGCGTACGCGCTGCGCCAGGCCCGGGAGGTCGCCGAGCGCCTCGCCGCTCCGACCGAGGTGGCCGGGGTACGGATGTCCGTCGAGGTGGCGGTGGGCGTGGTGGTCGCCGACGCGGGCGCGGCCGACCTGACCGAGCTGCTGCGGCGCGCCGACATCGCCATGTACCAGGCGAAGGAGGGCGGCGGCAGCGTCGCCGCGTACGACAGTTCCCGCGACGCGGCGAGCACCGACCACCTGGCGTTGCTCGCGGAGATGCGGGAGGCCCTGGCCGCCGACGACCAGCTGGTGCTGGCGTTGCAACCGGCGGTGGACCTGGCGACCGGCGCGCCGACCGGGGTGGAGGCGCTGATCCGGTGGCGGCATCCGCGCCGGGGCTGGCTCGGCCCGGCCGACTTCATCCGCCCGGTGGAGAACAGCGAGCAGCTCGGCAGCTTCACCCGGTACGTGCTGGACAAGGCGCTGGCGGTCGCCTCCGGCTGGGCGCGGGACGGCCTGGACGTCCCGATCTCGGTGAACCTGTCCGCGCGCAGCCTGCTCGACCCGCGGCTGCCCGCCGAGATCGAGGAGGCGCTGCGTCGCCACCAGGTGCCGCCGCACCGGCTGGTCCTGGAGATCACCGAGACGGTGGTGATGAGCGAGCTGGAGGTCATCGACGAGGTGCTGGCCACGCTGCGCGGCATGGGCGTGCAGCTCGCCGTGGACGACTTCGGCACCGGGTTCTCGTCGCTGACGTTCCTCACCCGGATCGCCGTGGACGAGTTGAAGGTGGACCGCTCGTTCGTGCTCCGGATGGCCGACTCACCGGAGGCGGCGGCGATCGTCCGGACCACCGTCGGGCTGGCCCACGAGCTGGGGCTGCGGGTGGTGGCCGAGGGCGTGGAGACCGCCGAGCAACGCACCGCGCTGGCCGAGCTGGGCTGCACCGCCGCCCAGGGCTACCACTTCTTCAAGCCGATGCCGGCCGACAAGATCGCCGCGGTGCTGGGGTCGCTGCGCGACGCCGCTCCGGGCAACGTCTTCCCGCTGCGCGCCGACGGCGCCTCCTGACCCCTGCCGCACCGGCGGCGTCGGAAGGCGATGGTGGATAGGGTCGGGTGGTGAACCGACTCGCCAAGGCCACCTCGCCCTATCTGCTCCAGCACGCCGACAACCCGGTCGACTGGTGGCCGTGGTGCGACGAGGCGTTCGCCGAGGCGAAGCGGCGCGACGTGCCGGTGCTGATCTCGGTCGGCTACGCGGCCTGCCACTGGTGCCACGTGATGGCCCACGAGTCGTTCGAGAACGAGGCAGTGGCCCGGCTGATGAACGACGACTTCGTCTGCGTCAAGGTCGACCGCGAGGAGCGCCCCGACGTCGATGCGGTCTACATGACCGCCACCCAGGCGATGACCGGGCAGGGCGGCTGGCCGATGACCGTCTTCGCCACGCCGGACGGCACCCCGTTCTTCTGCGGCACGTACTTCCCCCGCGCCAACTTCGTCCGCCTGCTCGGCTCGGTCGCCACCGCCTGGCGCGACCAGCGCGAGGCGGTGCTGCGGCAGGGTGCCGCCGTGGTCGAGGCGATCGGCGGCGCGCAGGCAGTCGGCGGCGTCACCGCCCCGCTCACCGCCGAACTGCTCGACGCCGCCGCCGGTCAGCTCGCCCGGGAGTACGACGAGACGAACGGCGGTTTCGGCGGCGCGCCGAAGTTCCCGCCGCACATGAACCTGCTGTTCCTGCTCCGGCACCACCAGCGCACCGGCTCGGCGCGCAGCCTGGAGATCGTCCGGCACACCTGCGAGGCGATGGCTCGCGGCGGCCTCAACGACCAGCTCGCGGGCGGCTTCGCCCGCTATTCGGTGGACGGCCACTGGACCGTGCCGCACTTCGAGAAGATGCTCTACGACAACGCGCTGCTGCTGCGGGTCTACACCCAGCTCTGGCGGCTCACCGGCGACCGGCTGGCCCGCCGGGTGGCCCGCGACACCGCCCGGTTCCTCGCCGACGAGCTGCACCGCGCCGGTGAGGGCTTCGCCTCGGCGCTCGACGCGGACACCGAGGGCGTCGAGGGGCTCACCTACGTCTGGACGCCCGACCAGCTCGCCGAGGTGCTGGGGGAGGACGACGGCCGGTTCGCCGCGGACCTGTTCGGCGTCACCGCCGACGGCACGTTCGAGCACGGCACCAGCGTGCTGCGGCTGGCGCGGGACGTCGACGACGCCGACCCCGAGGTGCGGGCCCGCTGGCAGGACGTGGTGGGCCGGCTGCTGGCCGCTCGCGACACCCGCCCTCAGCCGGCCCGCGACGACAAGGTGGTGGCCGCCTGGAACGGGCTCGCGATCACCGCCATCGCGGAGTTCCAGCAGGTCGCCGCGCTGCTCGTGTCGTCCGACGACGAGGACGCGAACCTGATGGACGGCGTCCTCATCGTCTCCGACGGCGCGATGCGGGACGCCGCCGAGCACCTGGCCGCCGCGCACCTGGTGGACGGCCGGCTGCGCCGGGTCTCCCGGGACAAGGTCGTGGGTCAGCCGGCCGGCGTGCTGGAGGACTACGGCTGCGTGGCCGAGGCGTTCTGCGCGATGCACCAGCTCACCGGCGAGGGGCGGTGGCTGAGCCTGGCCGGCGAGCTGCTCGACGTGGCGCTGGCCCGGTTCGCCGGCCCGGACGGCGCCTTCTACGACACCGCCGACGACGCCGAGCGCCTGGTCACCCGGCCCGCCGACCCGACCGACAACGCGACCCCGTCGGGCCGGTCGGCGATCGTCGCGGCGCTCGTGGCGTACGCGGCGCTGACCGGGGAGACCCGCTACCGGGAGGCGGCCGAGAAGACGCTGTCGACTGTCGCGCCGATCGTCGACCGGCACGCCCGGTTCACCGGGTACGCGGCCACCGTCGGCGAGGCGCTGCTGTCCGGGCCGTACGAGATCGCGGTGGCGACCGGCGACCCGGAGGGCGACCCGCTGGTGGCCGCGGCGCGGCGCCACGCCCCGCCCGGCGCGGTGGTGGTGGCCGGCGCCCCGGACCAGCCCGGCGTGCCGCTGCTGGCCGGGCGGCCGTTCGTCGACGGGCGGCCCGCCGCGTACGTCTGCCGGGGCTTCGTCTGCCAGCGGCCGGTGACCGGCGTCGACGAGCTGATCGCGCAGCTCGGCTGAGCGGGGCGGGCCGGGCCGCCCTCACGGTCCGGCCCGGTACCGGCCCTTATAGGCTGGCGGCGCTATGGACTCCCGTACCGGTCTCCCCGTCGTGGGCATGGTGGGTGGCGGCCAGCTCGCCCGGATGACCCACCAGGCCGCCATCGCTCTCGGCCAGTCGCTGCGCGTGCTGGCGCAAGCCCCGGATGACGGCGCCGCGCTGGTCGCCGCCGACGTCCAGTACGGCGACCACACCGACCTGGCCGCGCTGCGTACGTTCGCCAAGGGCTGCGACGTGGTCACCTTCGACCACGAGCACGTCCCCAACGAGCACATCCGCGCCCTGACCGACGAGGGCGTGAAGCTGTTCCCGCCGGCCGAGGCGCTGGTGCACGCGCAGGACAAGCGGGTGATGCGGGAACGGCTCGGCGAGCTGGGCGCGCCGAACCCGGCCTGGCGTCCGGTGGAGTCCCCGGCCGACCTGATCGCCTTCGGCGAGGAGACCGGCTGGCCGGTGGTGCTCAAGGCCGCCCGGGGCGGCTACGACGGTCGCGGCGTCTGGATGGTCGACGACGCCGGCCAGGCCGGCGAGCTGGCCGCCACCCTGCTCGCCGGTGGCACCCCGCTGCTGGTCGAGGAGCGGGTGGCGCTGCGCCGGGAGTTGGCCGTGCAGGTGGCCCGCTCGCCGTTCGGGCAGGTGGCCGCGTACCCGGTGGTGGAGACCGTGCAGCGCGACGGCATCTGCGTCGAGGTGCTGGCGCCCGCGCCCGACCTGCCGGAGGAGCAGGCCGTCGCCGCGCAGCAGCTCGCCATCGACCTGGCCACCGCGCTCGGCGTGGTCGGTCTGCTCGCGGTGGAGCTGTTCGACACGCCCTCCGGGCTGGTCGTCAACGAGCTGGCGATGCGGCCGCACAACTCCGGGCACTGGACCATCGAGGGGGCCCGGACCTCGCAGTTCGAGCAGCACCTGCGGGCGGTGCTCGACTACCCGATGGGGGACACCTCGCTGACCGCGCCGGTCGTGGTGATGGCGAACGTGCTGGGCGGCGAGCCGGGCGGCATGTCCGTCGACGAGCGGCTGCACCACCTGTTCGCCGCCGAGCCCGGGGCCAAGGTCCACCTGTACGGCAAGCAGGTCCGCCCGGGCCGCAAGATCGGGCACGTCACCGTGCTCGGCAACGACCTCGACGACGTACGGGCCCGGGCCGCGCGTGCCGCCCGCTGGCTCCAGGAGGGGCAGTGATGAGCACCGTCGGGCTGATCATGGGCAGCGACTCGGACTGGCCGGTCATGAAGGCCGCCGCCGAGGCGCTCGACGAGTTCGGCGTGCCGTACGAGGTGGGCGTGGTCTCCGCACACCGCACCCCGGACAAGATGATCGAGTACGGCCGCGCCGCCGCCGGCCGTGGTGTCCAGGTGATCATCGCGGGGGCGGGCGGAGCGGCCCACCTGCCCGGCATGGTCGCCTCGGTCACCCCGCTGCCGGTCATCGGCGTCCCGGTGCCGCTGAAGTACCTGGACGGCATGGACTCGCTGCTGTCCATCGTGCAGATGCCGGCGGGCGTGCCGGTCGCCACCGTGTCGATCGGCAACGCCCGCAACGCCGGCCTGCTGGCGGTACGCATCCTGGGCGCTTCCGACCCCGTGCTGCGCGACAGGATGGCCGCCTACCAGGCGAGCCTGGAGGATCTGGTCGCCGAGAAGGAAGCCGCGCTGCGCGCCTCCCTGATCTGACCACTCGTCACCCTGCGTGCTCAACCCCGCTCGGTTGCTCTGCGTGACCAACCTGGTGGGCGAGGGTTGCTGCCCTCCGCCGCCTTTGCTCTGCAGCCATCGACGCACCATGGCCCTGAACTGCGACGCGGCATTTCGACGCCGACGGCTCGGCGACGGCGACTGTCACGTCGGGTAACTGCTGCGTCGGTGGGTGCAGAGCAAAGGCGGCTGAGGGGAATGCTCCCGCCGCGCCCGGCCGGCACGGAGCGTGACCGGGTTGAGGGCGGTCTCGCAGGGTGCCGCAGACCTGGGCGTGAGCCGGCTAGGCCGACCAGTCACAGCCAGGCGGGGTCACAGCCCGGGCCAGTCACAGCCCGGGTCAGTCGCGGCCCGGGCCGGACGGCTCACCGCATGCCGCGCAGCGCGGTCTGGAGGCGTTCCTGGGCGCGACGGCGACGTTCGTTGCTCGCACCGAGCACCAGCAGCACGATGCCGACCGGGATCAGCACCAGCCACGGGCCGAGGCTGAACAACGCGTGCACGGCCGCGATCGCGGTCACCGTCGCGCCGACGATCACCGGGGCCTGCTGCCGGCTGGTCGAGCCGAAGATCAGCACCGCGACGGCGCCGAGCAGCAGCAGCACCTGACGCAGCATGCTCGATTCGGTCGCGATGACGATCGCCAGCGTGGGCAGGAACGCGGTGACCAGCGCCGGCCCGTACGCCACCCAGCTCGACAGGTCGGGCCGGTGCCGCAGTTGCAGGACGCCGACCAGCAGGGCGAGCGCGGCGAACGGCAGCGTGTACGCCTCCGGCAGCGCCACGTCGGCCACCCGCATCAGGATCCACCAGGCGCTGATCTCGCAGGCCACCACCGCCCAGAACAGAAGGTTGCGCTCCATCGGCCGGCGTCCCGGACGGCTGGCCGCCACCCCGAGGACCGCGCCCCATGCGGCCAGCAGCGCGGCGATGTGCCGGGGCGAGTCGTACGCCAGCGCCAGCGCGATGAGCGCCGCCCCGTAGCCGCTCCACTCGACTGTGGCCGCCTCCCGGTACGCCTCGGGGCGGCGCAGCCGGGGCAGCGTGGCGGCGAACACCTGCAACGCCGCGCCGACCGCGAGCACCCCGAACGCGGACCAGACGGCCGCCAGCCCGGACTTCAGGCCGATCGTGAGCACGAACAGCTGAGCCATCACCGAGCCGAACAACCAGCCCAGGATGCGCGCCCGCTGGGTGGTGCCGAACAGCGCGGCGACGGCACCCACGCCGACCGCCCCGCCGAGCGTGAACACGGTCAGGTCGCTCGTGGCGAGGCTGCCGGCGAGCCCGGCGCCACCGGCGGCCAGCCCGAGCGCGAAGACCAGCACCCGGGCCACCCGGATCGACCGGCCCGGCTCGGCGATCGCCGGCGGCGGGGTGAGCGCCAGCCCGAGCATCGAGATGGTGAACACCGCGAGCGCGGCCAGTGCGGTCACCGGCCAGCCCTTGCCGAGCGCCACCGGCGTGATCAGCAGCGTGATCGCCGCGCCGGGCAGGATCACCGGCACCGCCCGGGACCGGCGCCCGCCGCTGAATCCGGTGGCGGCGAGTGCCGCGGTCACTGTCAGCAGCAGTGCGGTGAGCACGTGCGTGGGGTTGACCGCCTCCGGCGGCGGGGTCAGCAACTCCGGTGGCGGGCCCTGCCACACCCGGCTCAGCACCGCGAAGGGCGAGAACAGCGCCACCACGAGCGACGGCGCCAGGGTGGCCAGGGCCAGCGCGGTGGGCAGCGCCGCGGCGGCGAGCGCACCGGCGGCCGGGCTGACCCGCCAGCGCAGCTCGGGGTCGTCCGGGGCACGCCGTAGCGCGCCGTTGAGCAGCACGGTCCAGCGGCGTACCGGCCGACCCGAACCGGCGGGCGGGACGGTGGCGGCCCGCACCAGCTCGGCGAGCACACCGAGCAGCGCGGCGGCGGCGGCGAACACGCCCGCCGGCAGGCCGACAGCGAGCGCCGCGGCGGCGGTGACGGTGGCCGCGCCGACCACCGCGACGCTGGCGTACGGAAGGTACTGCGGCACCTGCCGGCGTACCGCCGCGATCGCGGCCAGACCGATGCTGGCGGCGGCGAGCGCGGCGGTGAGCACCACCTGGGGCGGGCGGCCGTACTCGACTGCCAGCGCGGCCACCGCGCCGGGCAGCGCGAGCACTGCGGCTCCGGCACCCGCGCCGCCCACCTGCACCAGGTACGGCGGCATGCCCTCGGTGCGGATGTCGTCGACGAGCGACGGCGCGAGCGTGCGGGCCACTGCGGCCACCGTCGCGCCGATCAGCGCGATGCTGCCGAGCGCCAGCGCGGTGGTCCACGGCCGTACCAGCCCGGCCCCGGCCGCGTGCAGCGCCACCACCCCGGCCACGGTGGCCCGGGACAGCGCGGCCCGGGGATCGACAGCGGCCGCGGCGGCCATGCCGTAGACGGTGGCGACCATGCAGCCGACCAGCACCGGGGACCACCAGGGCAGGTCGAACGCGGCGGGGGCGCCCACCGTGGCGAGCACGGCGGCCAGGCCGGAGACGTCGTACTTCCACGGTGGCGGCAGCAGGATGGCCGCTGTCACCGCCAGCAGCGCCAGCGCCACCGGGGCCTGCCAGGTCGAGCCGCCGGTCGGCGCGGCCGGCCAGCCGGTCAGGTCGCCGGCCCAGATCGGACCGGGCGTGGCGAGCACGCCGAGCCCGCCGCGCAAGGCGCTCCAGGCGGCGATCAACCCGATCAACGTGCCACCGGCGGCGATGCCGAGGATCGGGCCGCGCCGCCACTCGTCGGGCAGCGCCCGGGCGGCCACCGCGACCAGCAGCACCAGCGCGGAGGCCACCACGAGCTGGCCGCCGGGGGCGAGCACCGCGGCGATCCGGGCCAGCGTGGCGACGAGCGCCACCGTGGTGGCGGCCAGCGCCAGGTCGGACCCGTCGAGAGACATGTCGGCGCGGCGCCCGGCGTCGATGCGCGGAGCGAGCGCCAGCAGCGCGGCGGCGACCAGGAGCAGGCTGCCCACCCAGGCGTCGGCCGAGGTCGCACCAGGCGCGCCGAACGCGGCGGCGGCGACTGCCACCGCACCGAGCACCGTACCGAGCGCGTGCGGCATGCTCAGATGCCGCTGCGCCACCTGCACCAGGGCGGCGTAGCCGAGCGTGACGCAGACGGCGAGGAAGCTCGCCGCGAGGATCGGCACGGTGATCTCGCGCAGGTTCGCCGGTGTGGCGACCGGCGGCGTCGGCACCGTGGCCGCCACGAACGCGGCGACGGCGCCGGGCAGGGCGAACGCCGCGCCACCCGCGGCCCAGGCGCAGACCGTCTCCGTCGCGGCGGCGGCGAGCCGGACCCGTGGGGCGAGGGACACCAGCGCCCCGGCCAGGAACAGCACCGTCAGCGCGGCGG
The DNA here is from genome assembly GCF_023896895.1 of Micromonospora sp. CPM1. Classification (NCBI taxonomy): domain Bacteria; kingdom Bacillati; phylum Actinomycetota; class Actinomycetes; order Micromonosporales; family Micromonosporaceae; genus Micromonospora; species Micromonospora sp. CPM1. Next base: position 196,943 of record NZ_JAMHIU010000009.1, on the reverse strand, counting down.
CGGTGAGCGCCGGGCGGGCGAGCGCCGCGCCCGCGCCGATCAGGCCCAGCCCGCCCGCTGTCACGGCGTGCGCCACCGCGGCCCGTTCGGTGCGTGCGGTCAGCCCGAGCACGCCGACCGCGACAGCGGTCAGCAGCATCGGCCAGCAGGCCGCCGCCCAGCCCAGACCGAGCGACGCGGGTACGGCGAGCGCGGTGAGCGCCGCACCGACCACGGCGAACTCGCGCCGGATCTCGGCCGGCAACGCGATCACGGCGGCGACGGTAAGCAGCAACGCGCTGGCCGCGAGCTGCCAGCCGGTCGGGCCGACCGCCCGGGCCAGCTCGGCGTGCCACCCGCTCAGGTCCGCCGACCACGCGGGCAGCGCGGCCCGGACCGGGGCCAGCCCGGCGCGCAGCGCGCCACCGGCCACCACCAGGCCGCTGACCGTGAGCGCCACCGCGGAGGCGATCTGCGGACCACGCCGGGCCGTCTCCGGTACGGCCCGGACGGCGAGCCCGGTCAGCGCTATGACGGCGGAGATGAGCAGCAGGGACCGGCCGGGCAGGGCCACCGAGGCGACCCGCCCGAGCGCGCCGATGACCGCCAGCGTGAGGATGCCGGCGCCCACGTCCGGCAGCGGCGGCCGGCGCAGCACCAGCGTCCCGGCCAGCGCGACCAGGGCGGCGAGCAGCAGCACCGTGCCCGCGGCTGCGGCCGGCGGCACCGTGGTGGCGCGCAGCAGGCCGGTGACCGCGTACGCCAGCGCGAACGCGACCGCCACGCCGTGCAGCAGCCAGGTCAGCTCGGGCAGCCAGGGCACCGGCCGGGCGGTGGCGGTGGCGGCCGGACCCGGCGGCGTCTCACCGCCCAGCACCTCGGCGGACTCCTCCGGCGCCGACTCGGGCCGGTCGTCGTCGGCGCGTTGCCGGGGCGGGACGGGCGGGGCCGGCTCGGTGGCGGGCAGGTCACGCCGGACGGGGCGCTCGCGTACCACCGCCGAGCGGGCGAGCGCCAGGTCGAGCACGGCCACCACGGTCAGCACCAGCGCCCAGCCGACCGGCCCGGTGATCCGCTCGTACGCCAGCAGGGGCAGCACCGGCTGGGCGGCCAGCACAGTGGCGAAGCGCGGTGCGCGCAGACCGGTCCCGTACGCGTACCCGAGGGCGACGAGCGTGGTGACCAGGAAGATCGCCCCGGCGAACGCGGCGCCCGACGAGCCGCCGCCGATCCGGTCCACGGCCCAGAGCGCGTACCCGGCCAGCGGCACCAGCAGCAACCCGACCGCGGCGATGGTCTCGGCGGTGGAGGTGAGCCCGCGCCGGGCCAGCACCGGCGGGGCGAGCAGCATCAGCGCCGTCGCCACGAGCAGTACGCCGAGGCGGGCCAGCGCGTCCATCGAGCTGGTGGCGACCGCGGCGAAGACCACGGCGGCGACGCCGAGCAGGAGCGCGCCCAGCCCGAGCGGGATGTTCTGCACCTCGCGCGAGGACGCCTCGGGCGGGTGCTCCGGGTCGTCCGCGTCGAGCCAGCGCGGGCGACCGCGCGGCGGCGACGGGGGCAGGTCCTCCGGTGGGCCGGGCGGCGGGGTGCCCTGGCGGGGCACCCGGGGCGGCGCGCCGGTGGCGGCGGTGGGCGGGCGGCGGCCGGGCCGGCGGCGCAGGACCCGGCGCGGCCGGGTGGCCTGCCGGATCCGTTCCTCACCGGCGTGCGCCAGGATGTCCCGCTGGAAGAGGGCGGCCTGCATCTTGGCGGCGATCTGCCGCTGTTCCCGGGCGATCTCGGCGTCGCGGGCCTTCATCTCGGCGATCGAGCGCTCGATGTCGGCCAGGTGCTCGGCCCACTGGGGCTGGTGCGCGCCGCAGTGCGGGCAGACGACGGCGGGCTTGATGTCCTGCCCGCACGAGGCGCACCTGAAGCTCTCCACGACAGTCTCCCGTCCGCCCGTGCCCCCGCACTGTGGACCTCCCAGAGGCAGCATGCCTTGAGTGGGCCGGGATTTCGACAGTTGCCGCCGCGTTCCGGACAACAAAAACGGACCGGCCGCCGGGAAGACGTTCCCCGGCGGCCGGTCCGCACGGTCAGCGGGTCAGGGGCGGCCCATGCCGCGGTACTCCCAGCCGGCCTGCGTCCACAGTGTCGAGTCGAGGCAGTTGCGCCCGTCGACCACCTTGCGGCCGTTCGCCAGCTCGCCCAAGGCGACCGGGTCGGCGTTGCGGAACTCGGCCCACTCGGTGAGCACGCAGACCAGGTCGGCGCCGCGGACGGCGTCGTTCATGGTCTCCTCGTACGTCAGCTCGGGCACCGCCCGGCGCGCGTTCTCGATCCCCTGCGGGTCGAACACGTGCACGTCGGCGCCGGCCTTGCCGAGCAGCGAGGCGACCGCGAGCGCCGGCGCGTCGCGTACGTCGTCGGTGTTGGGTTTGAACGTGGCGCCGAGCACCGCGACCCGGGTGCCGGACAGGTCCGGGCCGGCCGGGCCGGAGCGGCGGCCGAGCAGTTCGGCGGCGAGCTGCACCACGCGGCTGCGGCGGCGCTGGTTGATCAGGTCGACCTCGTGCAGGAAGCGCAGCGCCTCACCGGCGCCCAGCTCCTGCGCCCGGGCCTGGAAGGCGCGGATGTCCTTGGGCAGGCAGGCGCCGCCGAAGCCCAGCCCGGCCTGGAGGAAGCGGTTGCCGATACGCGGGTCGTAGCCGATCGAGCGGGCGAGCTGGGTGACGTCGCCGCCGGCCGCCTCGCAGACCTCGGCCATCGCGTTGATGAAGGAGATCTTGGTGGCGAGGAACGCGTTCGCGGCGACCTTGACCAGCTCGGCGGTGGCGAAGTCGGTGACCACCAGCGGCACCTCGCGGTCCTCGGTGGCGGCGAGGTCGAAGACGCCTTTGTGGGCGGCGAAGAGCATGCCGTTGGCCCACTCGCTCTTGACGCCGACCACGATGCGGTTCGGACGGAGCACGTCGTCGACGGCGAAGCCCTCCTGGAGGAACTCGGGGCTCCACGCCACCTCGACGCCGAGATCGGCCGGGGTGTGCTTGCCGACGAGCTGCTCCACCCACTCGGCGGTGCCCACCGGCACGGTGGACTTGCCGACGATCAGCGCCTTGCGGGTCAGGTGCTGGGCGAGGCTGGTCACGGACGCCTCGACGTACGACAGGTCGGCGCCCATCCCGTCGGCCCGCTGCGGGGTGCCGACGCAGATGAAGTGGACGTCGCCGAAGTCGGCGGTCTCCTGGATGTCGGTGCTGAACCGCAGCCGGCCGGCGGCCAGGTTGCGCCGCAGCAGCTCGTCGAGGCCCGGCTCGTGAATCGGCACCTCGCCCGCGTTCAGCTTGGCGATCTTGTCCGTGTCGACGTCGAAGCCGAGCACCTCGTAGCCCAGTTCGGCGTAGCAGATGGCGTAGGTCGCACCGAGGTAGCCGGTGCCGAGGAAGGTCACCCGCGGGCGGGCGGCGCCGGACGGCGGGGTCACCGCGGCGATGGCGGGCATCGGCTGGGTGTTCGGGTACGGAATCGTCACGCCTGTCTTCTCCGCTCGCACTGGCGGCGCTTCCACGCGTCGCATTCTGCTGGGGCGCCGAGCCGGGCACCGAGGGAACTGGATGTCTGCTGTGAGGGTAATCGGGTCGGGCGGGCGAGGCTCGGGCGCGAGCCTACCCGCCGGTAAGGTTCGGCCGGGGCCGGTGGCTATCCTTCAGTTTGCGGCAGTCGTCGGCCCCCGGGCGGCACAGACTGCGCATGATAGCGGTGAAAGGGGAGGGCCGACATGGCCGCAGAGCAGTCGTTCGACGTCTACCGGTTGCCGGAGGAGCACGAGGCGATCCGGGAGGCGGTCCGTGAGGTCTGTGCGGCCAAGGTGGCTCCGCACGCCGCCGAGGCGGACGAGACAGGTGAGTTCCCCAAGGCGTCGTACGAGGCCCTGCGCGCGGCCGACTTCCACGCCCCGCACATCCCGGTCGAGTACGGCGGCGCCGGCGCGGATGCGCTGGCCACGGCCATCGTGATCGAGGAGGTGGCCCGGGCCTGCGCGTCGTCCTCGCTGATCCCGGCGGTGAACAAGCTGGGCACCATGCCGCTGCTGCTGGCCGGCTCCGAGGAGCTGAAGCGCAAGTACCTCACCCCGGTCGCGGCCGGGGAGGGCATGTTCTCCTACTGCCTCTCCGAGCCGGAGGCGGGCAGCGACGCCGCCTCGATGACCACCAAGGCGGTACGTGACGGAGACCACTGGGTGCTCAACGGCGTGAAGCGGTGGATCACCAACGCGGGCGTGTCCGAGTACTACACCGTGTTCGCCGTGACCGATTCCACAGCCCGGTCGAAGGGCATCTCCGCGTTCGTGGTGGAGAAGTCCGACCCGGGCGTCAGCTTCGGCGCCCCGGAGAAGAAGCTCGGCATCAAGGGCTCGCCCACCCGCGAGGTCTACTTCGACAACGTCCGGATCCCGGCCGACCGCATGATCGGCGCCGAGGGCACCGGCTTCGCCACCGCCATGAAGACGCTGGACCACACCCGGGTCACCATCGCCGCCCAGGCGGTCGGCATCGCGCAGGGCGCGCTGGACTACGCCAAGGGCTACGTCCAGGAGCGCAAGCAGTTCGGCAAGGCGGTCGCCGACTTCCAGGGCATCCAGTTCATGCTCGCCGACATGGGCATGAAGCTGGAGGCGGCGCGGCAGCTCACGTACACCGCCGCCGGCAAGTCCGAGCGCGGCGACGCGGATCTGACCTACTTCGGCGCCGCCGCGAAGTGCTTCGCGTCGGACGCCGCCATGGAGATCACCACGGACGCGGTCCAGCTGCTCGGCGGCTACGGCTATACCCGCGACTACCCGGTCGAGCGGATGATGCGGGACGCCAAGATCACCCAGATCTACGAGGGCACCAACCAGGTGCAGCGCATCGTGATGGCGCGTCAGCTGCTCAAGGGCTGACCGCAGGGCGTTCGGGCGGGCGGGCCGGTTGCGTACCGGCCCGCCCGCGCTCGTTCAACGGCTCTCGGTGCCCTCCGGCCGGCCCGCGCCGCGCGGGGGCGCGGACCACGGCGACTCGCCGCCGGTGCGGCGGGGCAGAGGTTCGGTGGGGGCCTCGGGGTACGCCAGCGTGAGCGGCGGCGTGTCCGGGTCCTTCGCCGGCGCCGGGGGCCAGTCGGTGAGCGCCGGCTTGTGCTCCACCGGTGTGACGGCCGGGGTCAGCTCCGCCTCGGCCGTCGCGGGTGTGGCGGGGCGCCGCCAGCGGCTCGTGCTGAACACGGCCATCAGCAGCAGCACGCCGATGAGGAACAGCGTGCCGTTGTCGAGCGGGCCGCGCAGCGGCAGCGGGTCACCGAGCAGCTTCAGGTCGTCCGGCACCCGGTCCCGCACGCTGAACGGCGCGACGAACAGTCCGAGGTACGGGACCGCGAGCAGCAGGCCGGCCACCAGCGGGCCGAACGGCGAGAAGCGCAACGTGCCGAGCAGGCCGAGCAGGATGCCGGCGACGCCCAGATAGACGGCCGGCTCGATCAGGTTCGGCGTGCTGTACGTCCCGATCTCCACCCAGCGGTCGACGGTCCGCTCAGATCCGTCCTGACCGAGCGTGACGAGCACCCAGGTGACGGGTGCCACCGCCAACCCGGCGAGGAAGCTCCAGAGATGTCGCATCCGCGCACCGTACCGTTTCCGGCATGACAGATCATCCCGCGGTCCCGCCGGGTAAGCCGACCTCGTACTCCCGCGTCACGCTCAGTCGCATCATGACCGCGGTCGATGTCAATCTGTACGGGACCGTGCACGGTGGGGTACTGATGAAATTCGTGGACGACGTTGCCGGTGCGGCGGCTGCGCGGCACAGCGGCGGCACCGCGGTGACCGCGTCCATCGACGAGATCGTCTTCTCCGAGCCGGTCCGGGTGGGCGACCTCGTGCACGCGCACGCACAGATCAACTGGACCGGCCAGACCTCGATGGAGGTCGGGGTGCGGGTGGTCGCCGAGCGCTGGGACTCGGCCGAGGAGGAGCCGGTCCGGGTCGCCACCGCGTACCTGGTCTTCGTGGGCGTCGACGTGGGCGGCTCGCCCCGCCCGGTCCGCCCGGTGCTGCCCGAGACGCCGGAGGACGAGCGCCGCTTCCGGGAGGCCGAGATCCGGCGTGCGCACCGGCTCGCCCGGCGCCGCGCGATCCAGGCCCACCGGGCCGGCTGACCGGTGCCCGCCCACACCGGCGCGGGGTGCGGGGTGTGGGCGGGGCACGCCCCGTACGGCGCACCCGGCGCGGACAATGGCGGCACGAGGTAGGGCAAGATGGCGCCACGGCTCCGGCACACCGTCGTGGCGGGCCCAGGGGAGGGTGGAACAGTGGCTGACGTGCTGTGGACGCCGCCGGCGGACGTGCGGGAGCGGTCCCGGATCGGTGACTACCTGCGCTGGCTGGCCGAGCACCGCGGGCTGGAGTTCGCCGACTACGACGCGCTGTGGCAGTGGTCGGTGACCGACCTGGACGCTTTCTGGCGCTCGATCTGGGACTGGTTCGACGTCGTCGCGCACACCCCGCCGAGTGCCACCCTCACCGACCGGGCCATGCCGGGCGCCCGCTGGTTCCCCGGCGCGACGCTCAACTACGCCGAGAACGTGCTGCGGATGCCGGGGCTGGGCGACGAGGACCCGGCGGTGATCGCGCACGGGCAGACCCGCGCACCGGAGACGCTCACCGCGGCCGGGCTGCGTGAGCGGGTCCGCCGGGTGGCCGCCGGGCTGCGCCGCCTCGGCGTGGGGCCGGGCGACCGGGTGGCCGCGTACGCGCCGAACATCCCCGAGACGTACGTGCTGCTGCTCGCCACCGCCAGCCTCGGCGCGATCTTCTCCTCCTGCGCGCCCGAGTTCGGCACCCGCAGCGTCACCGACCGCTGGCAGCAGATCGAGCCCACGGTGCTGGTCGCCGTGGACGGCTACCGGTACGGCGACAAGCCGGTCGACCGGCGCGCCGAGGTGGCCGCGATCCGGGCCGCGCTGCCGTCGCTGCGGCACACGGTCGCCATCGCGTACCTCGATCCGGACGGCCCGGCGCCCGACGGCGCGCTGCCGTGGGCGGAGCTGGCGGCGGACACCGACGAGCCGCTGACGTTCACGCCTGTCGCCTTCGACCACCCGCTGTACGTGCTCTACTCCTCCGGCACCACCGGCCTGCCCAAGCCGATCGTGCACGGCCACGGCGGCATCCTGCTGGAACACCTCAAGATGCTGGCGCTGCACCACGACCTGGGTCCGTCCGACCGGTTCCTGTGGTTCACCACGACCGGCTGGATGATGTGGAACTTCCTGGTCTCCGGCCCGGCGGTGGGCGCGGCGATCGTGCTGTTCGACGGCAACCCGGGCCACCCCGACCTGGGCGCGCTGTGGCGGCTGGCCGCCGACACCGGCACCACGTACTTCGGCACGTCCGCGCCGTTCCTGCTGGCCTGCCGCAAGGCCGGGCTGGTGCCGCGGGACATCGCCGACCTGTCCGCGGTGCGCGGCCTCGGCTCGACCGGCGCGCCGCTGCCGGCCGAGGGCTTCACATGGGTGTACGAAAACGTCAGCGACCGCCTCCAGCTCCAGTCGCTGTCCGGCGGCACTGACGTGTGCACCGGGTTCGTCGGCGGCGTGCCGCTGCTGCCGGTGTACGCCGGTGAGATCGCCTGCCGGGCGCTCGGCGCGAAGGTGGAGGCCCGCTCCGCCGACGGCAGCGCCGTGATCGGGCAGCTCGGCGAGCTGGTGATCACCGAGCCGATGCCGAGCATGCCGGTCGGGTTCTGGAACGACCCGGACGGCGCCCGCTACCGGGAGGCGTACTTCGAGGTCTATCCCGGCGTGTGGCGCCACGGCGACTGGATCACCGTGAACGAGCGCGGCGGGTGCGTGATCACCGGCCGGTCCGACGCCACGCTCAACCGGGGCGGCGTACGGCTGGGCACCGCCGAGTTCTACTCCGTGGTCGAGGGACTGGACGAGGTGGTCGACTCGGTGGTCGTGCACCTGGAGGACGACGAGGGCGGCGCGGGCGAGCTGCTGCTGTTCGTGGTGCTCGCCGACGGCCTGGAACTCGACGACGAGATGCGGCGCAAGATCTGCCGGGAGCTGCGTACCGCCCTGTCGCCGCGGCACGTGCCGGACGAGATCCACCAGGTCCGGGCCGTGCCGCGCACGCTGAGCGCGAAGAAGCTGGAGGTGCCGGTGAAGAAGATCCTGACGGGCACCCCGGTGGACAGCGCGGCGGCCAAGGGCGCCCTCGCCAATCCCGAGTCCCTGACGGCGTTCGCCGCCCTGGCCCAGCGCCGGGCCGCCACCGACAGCCCTGTCTCCCCTCGCTGATCTTGCACTTTCCGCCCCGGCGAAAGGGGCGAATGCCCCGCGCCGAGGACCGAAAGTGCAAGATCGACGGGGAGGGGGAGGGCGGCGGCTCAGGCCAGGGTGTGCGTGGTCTGCTCGGTTGTGGAGCGCGCCTCAAGGCGGGTCGGGTCGGGGTGGGCGCAGGCGACCACGCTGGCTCCTGCGGTGAGCGGGGTGAGCAGCCAGTCGACCGGGTCGGGGTGGGCGGTCACGTCGACCAGGAGGCGGTCGCCCTGAGTCAGGCCCAGCTCGGTGGCGCGGGCCGCCGCCCGGGCCAGCAGCGCCGCGTCCGCCTCGCCGCCGGCCGGGTCCGGCGTGAAGTGGTCGCCGTGCCCGCGTACCGCCGAGACGAAGTCGGTGCAGCCCGCCGGCACCTGCCGCATCGGCAGCGCGAACGGGTCGAGCGCCAGCGCGTACCGCTCGCCGGCCGGCCACCCGGCCGCCTCGTCCACCCGGTCGGTGGCCACGAACAGCGCCTCCACCGGGCCCGGCGTGCCGGCCACCGTCAGCTTCGCCGACCAGCAGCCGAGCAGCACGGCGGCGGTCTGCCAGTGCGGCGGCAGCAGCACCCCGGCCGCGTCGCCGGGCGCGGCGCCCACCTCGTCGGTGAGCAGGTTGGCGGTCTTCGCCACCCAGTTCGCGAGCGTCGCCCCGGACAGTTCGGTGCGCTCGCCGGTGGCGTCGTCGTACCAGGTCAGCAGCGGTCGGGTGGGGTCGGGCGCGATCGCGTCGGCGAACACCCGGGCAATGTTGTCGGCCATCGGCGCGAACGATACGCGCCCCGCGTGCGTACTCGATGACAACGACAAGTCGGCGTACCGTCGGGTCGCGGTCAGCGCCTTGCGTCCGGCCCGGCGTAGGCTTGCCGAGAGTGTTCTTCCCCACAACTGCGCCACCTGAGGAGTCGCCCCGTGACCGCCGGTCGCCCGCCCCGCGTTCTCATCGACGCCACGAGTGTCCCCGCCGACCGTGGCGGCGTCGGTAGATACGTCGACGGACTGCTCGGCGCGCTGGGCCGGGTCTGCGGCACCGGCGTCGACCTGGCCGTGGTGAGTCTCCGCACCGACCTGGAGCGCTACACCCGGATGCTGCCCGGCGCCGAGGTGATCCCCGCCCCGGCGGCGGTGGCGCACCGGCCGGCGCGGCTGGCCTGGGAGCAGACCGGCCTGCCGCTGCTGGCCCAGCAGGTCGGCGCCGAGGTGCTGCACTCGCCGTTCTACACCTGCCCGTTGCGGGCGGGTTGTCCGGTGACTGTCACCGTGCACGACGCGACGTTCTTCACCGAGCCGGAGCACTACGACAAGTCGCGCCGGACGTTCTTCCGCAGCGCGATCAAGACGTCGCTGCGCCGGGCCGGCCGGGTGATCGTGCCGAGCAAGGCCACCCGCGACGAGCTGATCCGGCTGCTGGACGCCGACCCGACCCGGATCGATGTCGCCTACCACGGCGTCGACCAGGACGCGTTCCACGCGCCGGGCGACGAGGAGAAGGCACGTGTCCGGGCCCGGCTGGGTCTCGGCGACAGCAGCTACATCGCGTTCCTCGGGGCCAAGGAGCCGCGCAAGAACGTACCCAACCTGATCCGCGGCTGGGCCCGGGCGGTGGCCGACCGGCCGAACCCGCCCGCGCTGGTGGTGGCCGGCGGCCAGGGGCACGACGACGACATCGACCGCGCGGTGGCCGAGGTCCCGTCGCACCTGCGGCTGCTGCGCCCGGGTTACCTGCGCTACGCCGACCTGCCCGGCTTCCTCGGCGGTGCGCTGGTGGCGGCATACCCGTCCTACGGCGAGGGCTTCGGCCTGCCGATCCTGGAGGCGATGGCGTGCGCCGCCCCGGTGCTCACCACGCCGCGCCTGTCCCTGCCCGAGGTGGGCGGCGACGCGGTCGCCTACACCAGCGAGGACCCGGACCAGATCGCCACCGACCTCGGCGCCCTGCTGGACGACGAGCAGCGGCGGCTGTCCCTGGCCAAGGCCGGTTTCGACCGGGCCAAGGAGTTCACCTGGGAGTCCAGCGCGGAGGTCCACATCGCGGCGTGGCGACGGGCCCGGTCCTGAGCGCCGGTCGCCGGTCCCGGGCGACCGACCGTGACGGCTCGCCCGCTTCGGGCATGATGTGCTGATGTTCTACGCCGTCATCCCGGCGGGCGGCAGCGGCACGAGGTTGTGGCCGTTGTCCCGTGCCGGCCATCCCAAGTTCCTCCACCCGCTGACCGGCACCCCCGCCTCGCTGCTGCAGGCCACTGTCGACCGGTTGTCGCCGTTGACCACCCCGGAGCGCACGCTCGTGGTCACCGGGGCCGCGCACGCCGCGGCGGTGGCTCGGCAACTGGCCGGCCTGCCGGAGGAGAACATCCTGGTCGAGCCGTCGCCGCGGGACTCCTGCGCGGCGATCGCGCTGGCCGCCGCGGTGATCGCCGCCCGGACCCCGGACGCGGTGATGGGCTCGTTCGCCGCCGACCACCTGATCGGCGACCCGGCCCGGCTGGCCGAGGTGGTTCGCCAGGCCATCCGGGGCGCGGAGCAGGGGCTGCTGATGACTGTGGGCATCACCCCGACGCGTCCGGAGACCGGCTACGGCTACCTGGAGACCGGCGACCCGGTGGGTGACGGCCCGCTGCGCCCGGTCCGCGAGTTCAAGGAGAAGCCGGCCGCCGAGGTGGCCGAGGTGTACGTCCGCTCCGGCCGGCACCTCTGGAACGCCAGCATGTTCGTCTGGCGGGTGGACGTCTTCCTGTCCGAGCTGGCCCGCCAGCAGCCGGAGCTGCACGCCGGGATCACCGCCATCGCGGCGGCCTGGGGCACCCCGGAGCAGGACGACGTGCTCGGCCGGATCTGGCCGACGCTGCCCCGGATCTCGGTCGACTACGCGGTGATGGAGGGCGCGGCGACGGCCGGCCGGGTGGCCACGGTGCCCGGCGACTTCGGCTGGAACGACGTGGGCGACTTCCACACGCTCGGCGAGGTGCTGCCCGCCGACGGCGCCGGCAACGTGGTGCTGGGCGGGGACGCGAAGCCGGGCGTGCTGCTGCACGACACCACCGGCACCGTGGTGGTGCCGCACTCCGGCCGGCTGGTGGCGACCGTCGGGGTGCACGACCTGATCGTCGTGGACACCCCTGATGCGCTGCTGGTCTGCCCCCGCGACCGCGCGCAGGACGTGAAGAAGATCGTGGACGAGCTGAAGGAACGCGGCGAGGAGGGCCTGGTCTGATCCGCCGGGCCGCCGGAGTGGCGACGCGTCCGGCGGCGCGGCGTGGTACCGCCGCTCAGCCGCCGGCGTGGCGGGCCAGCACCGCGAGCGCCGGCGGCACGAGCTGGGCGGTGGCGTGGGCGAGCGGCTCGGGCAGCCGGTCCGGCGGGAACCAGCCGAGCGCCTCGGACTCCGCGCTGACCCGCTCGACCGCCCCGGCCGGGGCCAGGACGGCGTACCGGACGTCGTAGTGGAACGACCCGCCCTGGCAGGCGACCTGGTGGATGTCCACGTCGATCGGGTCCGGCTCGACGGTCAGGCCGGTGATGCCGGACTCCTCGGTGGCCTCGCGCAGCGCGGCGGCCACCAGGGTCCGGTCGCCGGGCTCGCAGTGCCCGCCGAGCTGCACCCACCTGCGGATCTTGCCGTGCAGGCAGAGCAGCACCCGGCCGTCCGGGTCGAGCACCAGCGCGCTCGCCGTGACGTGCCCGGCCCGGTGCGTCCGGCTCATCGCCACCGGTCCGTCGGCCAGCAGCGCCAGCGTCCGGTCCCGGGCGGCGTCGGCGGCGGGGCTGGTCGCCGTCCAGCGGCTCAGCGTCGCGACGGCATCGGCGTGCAACTCGGTGTACGGGATGAGATCGGGCACCCGGACACTCTACGAGCGCCGCCTCCGTACCCTGGCGCGGTGACCCTGCGACTCGTCGAGTTCCTGGTGGCCGGTAACGAGGCGAGCGACCTCCTGCCGGTGCGGTCGGCCGCGCTGCTGCGGGCGCACGGCGCGCGCCGCGGCTTCTGGACGGTGCTGGACGAGGGGCCGGTCGAGCAGTGCCTGGCGCTGCTGCTGGAGCGCGACGACGGCCACTGGGAGGCGCACCACGTGGCCGCCGACGCCGGCCGGGAGAACGGCCGGACCGAGGACGGCGAGGCGCTGGCCCACCACGACGGCTGGGTGTACGTCTTCGGCTCGCACTTCGGGTTTAAGGGCGGCCCGCTGCGGCCCCGGCGCGCGTTCGTGGCCCGGTTCCGGGAGGACGACGCGGTGGCCGGGCCGCTGCCGGTACGCGTGGTGCGCAACCGCTTCCGGCTGCACCGGGCGGTGAACGACGCGCTCGCCGCCGCTCCGTTGACGCTGCTGCCGCCCGGTGACCGGGTCCGGCAGCGGTTCATCGTGGAGACGCTGGCCCGGGGCACCGCCCGGGCGAAGAGCTGGGTGACCCGGCTGGCCGCGGACGACCTGCCGATCAACGTCGAGGCGGCGGCGTTCACCCCGGCCGGTACGGCGCTGCTGGGCCTGCGTTTCCCGGTGACCGCCGAGGGAGAGCCGGTCTACGTCGAGCTGGCCGGTGTACCGGAGATGTTCGACGATCCGGAGCGGCCGGGTGAGCTGCTGGCGCTCGGGGCGTACGCGCTGACCGGCGTGACGCCGCCCGGGGCGCTGGCCGGCTTCCGCGCGATCACCCCGACGGGCGACGGCGGCTACGCGGCGGTGACCGGGTCGATCGACGCGCTGGGCAAGGGTTCGGTGCTGCTGGACGACCACCCGCACGGCGGCGAGGTGACCTCCCGGCACGTGCGGTTCCGGCACGACGCGGGCGGGGGTGCGCTGGTGGCCGGGGAGGTGGTGGCGGAGCTGGCGCCGTTCCGTCACGTGGAGGGGCTGGCCGAGCTGGCGGGGCGCTGCTACTACGTCACCGACGAGGACCATCGGGTGGCGCTCTGGATCGGATGAGCGAGGGCCGGGCGGCACCCCTGCGACTGCTGTCGCAGACCCTCGTGGTGCCACCCGGCCACGCCCGTCAGCCGGCGTCCGGGTCGACGTTGCACCCCGGCGTCGGCGGGCAACAGAGAGTTTGCCGAACCGGCCCGTCCAGCGTCGAGGTTTTTCACCTGACGCTTAAAGATGGAGATTAGTACCGGCGGGTACAGTGCGAGGTGTGGCGGGCACCCCCGCCGTCCGCACGGGAGCAGCAACCCATGTTGAAGATCATTTTCTCGGGCGAGGACGTCCTGCGGACCCGGGTCGCACCGGCCGCGGACCCGCTCTGGGAGCTGGTCCTCAGCCTGCACCTGCTCCAGGGGCGCAGCCGGGACCCGATGATGACCACGTGGCGGCGCACCGTGGCGCACGGCCTGCGGACCGACACCGACGCCGAGCAGTACCGTCTGCTGCTCGCGCTCAACCCGCCGCGCGGCTACTTCCCGGACTTCCTCACCCCGTCCGCCAGTCGCGAGGGCATCGAGGCCGGGCTGGACGCGGTCCGGGGCACCCCTGTGGACATGCTGCGCCGCGACCTGACGCGGCTGGCCGGGGAAACAGCGCTGCCGTCGTCGGCCGGCGCGCTCGCACGCGGTGAGCCCGCGACGCTGCACCACCTCACCGACGCCATGGCCCGCTACCAGTCGCTGGCGGTCACGCCCTACTGGGCTCGGGTGCAGGCGGCGGTCGAGGCGGACCGGGCCCGGCGTGCGCGCGCCATGCTCGACGGTGGCGCCGAAGGGCTGCTGGCCAGCCTGCGGCCGAACATGCGCTGGGTCTCGGGCGTGCTGGAGGTGCTCGACTACCCGGACACCCGCGAACTGCACCTGGACGGCCGGGGGCTGCTGCTCGTGCCGTCGTTCTTCTGCTCGCGTACCCCGGTGGCGCTCGTCGACCCGACGCTGCCCCCGGTGCTGGTCTACCCGGTCGACCGGCTGGCCGGCCTGACGCCCGCGTCCGGCCCCGCCGCGTCACCGCAGGGCGAGGCGCTCGCCGCCCTGCTCGGCCGCACCCGCTCCCGGGTGCTCCAGGCCGCCGACGAGGGCTGCACCACCGGCGAGATGGCCCGCCGGCTGCGCATCTCCGCCGCCGCGGCCAGCCAGCACACCACGGTGCTGCGCAACGCGGGACTGCTGGTCAGCCAGCGTGACCGCAACACCGTCCTGCACACGCTGACCCCGCTGGGCCGGGCCGTCCTCGACGCCTGAGCGTCGCCCGCCGGAGTCAGAGCGCCAGCGTGGCGCTCGCGGCGCTGCCGGACGGGGGTGGGAGCAACGTCGAGTCGATCCCCTCCGCGGCCAGCGCGGCGCGCAGGCGTTGCAGGTCCGCGCCGAACCGGACCAGGTCCGCCGGGTCGACCGGGGCGGGCGCCGCGCCGAGCAGCAGGCCGGTGGCCGAGGCGGGCCAGCCGGGCACCGTGGCGGCGAGCCCGGCGCGTACCTCGTCGTCGGTGACGTGGGTGAAGACGGTGCCCGGGGCGACCACCTGGGCGACCGCGTCGATCGCCCGTCGCACCGCGGCCGGGTCGGCGGGCTCGGTGCCGGTCCGGTCCGCCAGCGTCGCCGCCGCCCGCAGACCGGCCGCGTGCGCCTCGGCCGTGCCGAGCGAGAACAGGTCCATCGAGGCGTCGCGCACCAGCGTGCGGGCGCCCTCGTCGTCGTCCCGGGTGGCGGCGAGGTAACCCCGCACCACGGCGACCGGCACCTGGTCGCACTTGCCCTTGATCAGCTCACCGGCGGCGGCGAGTTCGTCGACCACCGCCATCTGGGTGACGAACAGCTCGTTGCCGTACGGGTCGACCTCGCCCCGGTGGTCGCGGATCGCCGGCATGCCGGCCACCCCGAGCGCCACGTCGGTGAGCCCGTTGCGCCACGGGCGGCCCATGGTGTCGCTGACGATCACGGCGACGTCGAGGCCGTACCGCTCGCGCAGATCGGCGCGCAGCGCCCGGGCGGACGCGTCCGGGTCGACCGGCAGCAGCACCAGCCGGGTCTTGTCCACGTTCGAGGCGTCGATGCCGGCGGAGGCCATCACGAACCCGTGGTGGGTCTGCACGATCCGGGTCGCGCCCCGGGTCGCCACCACCCGGGCGGTCTCCCCGGCCAGGATGCGGTCCCGCTCGGCGAGCCGTTCCGGGCCGTCGGCCGGCACGTCGACCAGCCGGCCCTCCGCCTTCGACACGATCTTGCTGGTGACCACGAGCACGTCGTGGTCGCGCAGCCAGGGCGCCGCGCCGGTGATCAGCGCCGCCAGGTCGTCGCCCTCGGTCACGTCGCCGATGCCCGGCACCGGCAGGATCTCCAGCCTCACATCAACTCCAGCGCGGCGCGCACCATCGCGGCGGTCGCCGTCTCGTCGGTCATCCGCAGCGGCGCCGCGCGGACCGTCACGTCCGGCACCACGGTGCCCTCGTCCTCCGGCGCGACCAGCCAGCCGTCGAGCAGCCCGCCCGCCGTCCGGGCGCCGTAGAGGCCGCCCACGCCGGCCGCGCTGCACTCCACGCCGAGCACGGCGAGGCAGCGGTCGGCCATGCCGCGCACCGGCGCGCCGCCGATGATCGGCGACACCCCGACCACCGGGGCCGGGCCGCCGGTCACCGCGTCGCGCAGACCGGGCACGGCCAGCACCGGGGCGATGCTCACCACCGGGTTGCTCGGCGCGATCAGCACCACGTCCGCGGCGGCGATCGCCTCCACCACGCCGGGCGCGGGCTTCGCCGCGTCGGCGCCCACGAAGACGAACCGGTCGGTGGGTACGTCCGCCCGATGGCGCACCCACCACTCCTGGAAGTGGATCGCCCGCCGGCCCTGCTCGTCGGTGACGACGGCATGGGTCTCCAGGCGGTCGTCGGTGGCCGGCAGCAGCCGTACGCCCGGCTGCCAGCGGGCCGCCAGCGCCTCGGTGACCTGGGACAGCGGGTAGCCGGCGTTGATCATCTGGGTGCGCACCAGGTGGGTGGCGACGTCCTTGTCGCCCAGGCCGAACCAGCTCGGCTCCGCGCCGTACGCGGCCAGCTCGTTCTTCACCGTCCAGGTCTCGCCCGCCCGGCCCCAGCCGCGCTCCGGGTCGGCGCCGCCGCCGAGCGTGTAGAGCACGCTGTCCAGGTCGGGGCAGACCTTCAGCCCGTGCAGCAGCAGATCGTCGCCGACGTTGACCACGGCGGTCACCTCGGCGCCCACCTCGCGGGCGTACGCCCGCACGCCGAGCAGGAAACGGGCGCCCCCGATGCCGCCGGTCAGTACCACGATGCGCATGGCGTCCATCCTTCCGCACGCGCCGCCGTCGATCGTCCGGTGGCCGGAGAGACTACGCTCACTTCGGCAACTGTCCGCTTTCGTCCCCTGGGGGAGTCCGTGACCAGCCCCGCCGAGCCCGCGTCCGGCGACGCCACGCAGGCCAGCCAGTTGATCAAGCCGTTGCGCGAACTGGCCGCGCTCGTCCTTCTCGGCGCCAACGCCGTGCTTCTCTTCGTCGGCCTGGTGCGTCTGCTGCCGGTCGACGACTACAGCACGGCCAGCGGCCGGGCCGGGAGCACGTACTTCACCTTCATCGGCCTGGAGTCGACGGTCCTGCCGCTGCTCGCGGTCCTGATCGCCACCGTGATCCTCCCGGTCGTGCCGAAGGCCAAGCTGATCACGCAGGTGGCGCTGGTCGAGTACGCCGTGTCCGCCGTGTTCGGCGCGCTGACGTTCCTGATCTGGCTGGTCGGCCGGCTGGCCGACGGTGAGGTGCTGGACGCGTTCCTCGGCCTGCTGACCCGCGCCGCCTGGCTGGCGATCTTCGCGGTCGCCGCGTTCGTGGTGTTCAAGATCTGGCGCACGCTCTACTACGTGCCGAAGCCCAAGGCGCAGCCCGGCGTGTACGGCCAGGCCCAGCCCGGCTGGCCGCAGCAGCCGGGTCAGCCCGGTGGCTACCCCGGTCCGGGCGGCTACCCGCAGCAGCCCGGCCAGGGCTACCCGCAGGCCGGCTCGCCGCCGCCCGGCTGGCCGCAGCAGCCCGGCCCGTACGGCCAGCCGCAGTCGGCGCCGCCGTTCAACACGGCCCCGCCGCACGCCCCGCAGTCCGGTCCGCCGTCCGTCGACCCGCAGTCGGCGCCGCAGGCCGGCTCGCCGTACGCCGGTCCGCAGCAGGCGCCGCAGTACGGCTCGCCGCAGCCCGCGCCGTTCGGCCAGCCGCCGTCGGCCGACCCGACGCAGGCGATCCCGCGCCAGTCCGCCGAGCCGGGCGCGCCGTCGCCCGCCGACGACGAGCGCACCCAGCGGTTCGACCGCGAGGACCCGAACCAGCCCCGCTGAGACCCGCGCGGCGGGCGACGGAGAGGCGTCGCCCGCCGCCATCTCGGCCCGCTGCCGTCGCGGCGGCCACTGTGCGGCGGCTCACCCGGGCCGTCCCGGTGCCCGGACCGCGACCGGGGGCGGGCATCCTGCGCTCCGGCAGCGCTTAGGCTGGGCGGATGGTTGATCGCAGCGACCCCGAACCGACCGAGGCGAGCATCCGGCGGGCGCTGGGGCGGGCCGCCACCGGCCGGGCGCTCGACGCCGGCGAGGCGGGCGCGCTGCTCGCCGCCCGCGGGCCGATGCTCGACGAGCTGCTCCGGATCGCCTCCGACATCCGCGACGCCGGGCTGCGTGACGCCGGGCGGCCGGGCGTGGTGACGTACTCGAAGAAGGTCTTCATCCCGCTGACCCGGCTCTGCCGGGACCGCTGCCACTACTGCACGTTCGCCACCGTGCCGCACCGGCTGCCCGCCGCCTACCTGGAACGCGACGAGGTGCTGGCGATCGCCCGCGAGGGTGCCGCGCAGGGCTGCAAGGAGGCGCTGTTCACGCTCGGCGACCGGCCCGAGGAGCGGTGGCCGGCGGCCCGCCGGTGGCTGGACGAGCGGGGGTACGACTCGACGCTGGACTACCTGCGCGCCTGCGCGGTGGCGGTGCTGGAGGAGACCGGCCTGCTGCCGCACCTGAACCCGGGCGTGCTCACCTGGTCGGAGTTGCAGCGGCTCAAGCCGGTCGCGCCGAGCATGGGCATGATGCTGGAGACCACAGCCACCCGGCTCTGGTCGGAGCCGGGCGGCCCGCACTTCGGCTCGCCGGACAAGGAACCCGCGGTGCGCCTGCGGGTGCTCGACGACGCCGGCCGGGTCGGGGTGCCGTTCACCACGGGCATCCTGATCGGCATCGGCGAGAACCGGGCCGAGCGGGTCGACGCGATCTTCGCGATCCGCCGGGCGATGCGGGAGTACGGCCACCTCCAGGAGGTGATCGTGCAGAACTTCCGCGCCAAGCCGGACACCGCGATGCGCGGCATGCCCGACGCGGAGCTGCACGACCTGGCCGCCACGGTGGCGGTGGCCCGGGTGCTGCTCGGCCCGAAGGCCCGCATCCAGGCTCCGCCGAACCTCATCGCGGGCGAGTACGACCTGCTGCTGCGCGCCGGCATCGACGACTGGGGCGGCGTCTCCCCGGTCACGCCCGACCACGTCAACCCGGAGCGGCCCTGGCCGCACCTGGACGAGCTGGCCGCGCGTACCGCGAGTGCCGGGTTCACGCTGCGCGAGCGGCTGACCGTCTACCCGGAGTACGTCCGCGCGGGCGAGCCGTGGCTGGACCCGCGCCTGCTGCCGCACGTCACAGCGCTCGCCGACCCGGCCACCGGGCTCGCGGTCGAGGCGGCCCGCCCGGTGGGACGGCCCTGGCAGGAGCCGGAGGAGGTCTACGGCGGCCGCACCGACCTGCACGTCACCATCGACGTCACCGGCCGCACCGACGACCGGCGGGGCGACTTCGACAGCGTCTACGGCGACTGGGCCGAGGTGGCCGGCAAGGTGGCGCCGGAGGCGCGCGCGGGCGTACCCCTGGGTGGTGGCGCGGACGCCGACCTGCGCGCCGGCCTGCGGCTCGCCGCCGACGACCCGGCGGCGCTGCTGACGCCGGCGCACGAGGCGAAGGCGCTGGCGCTGTTCGGCGCGGACGGCCCGGCGCTGGACGAGCTGTGCCGGCTGGCCGACGACGCGCGCCGGGACGCGGTCGGCGACGACGTGACCTACGTGGTCAACCGCAACATCAATTTCACGAACGTCTGCTACGTGGGCTGCCGGTTCTGCGCGTTCGCCCAGCGGGAGAGCGACGCCGACGCGTTCCGGCTCTCGCTTTCGCAGGTGGCCGACCGGGCCGAGGAGGCGTGGACGGCCGGCGCGACCGAGGTCTGCCTCCAGGGCGGCATCGACCCGAAGATGCCGGTCACCGGTTACGCCGACATCGTCCGCGCGATCAAGGCGCGGGTGCCGGACATGCACGTGCACGCGTTCTCCCCGATGGAGATCGTCACCGCCGCGGCGAAGGCCGGCGTGCCGGTGCGGGAGTGGCTGCTCCGGCTGCGCGAGGCCGGGCTGGACACCATCCCGGGCACCGCCGCCGAGATCCTCGACGACGACGTGCGCTGGGTGCTCACCAAGGGCAAGCTGCCGGCCGCCGCCTGGGTCGACGTGGTGAGCACGGCCCACGAGCTGGGCATCCGGTCCAGCTCCACGATGATGTACGGCCACGTGGACCACCCGGGCCAGTGGCTCGCCCACTTCCGGGTGCTGGCCGGCGTGCAGGACCGTACCGGCGGGTTCACCGAGTTCGTGGCGCTGCCGTTCGTGCACACGAACGCGCCGATCTACCTGGCCGGCATCGCCCGCCCGGGCCCGACCTGGCGGGAGAACCGGGCGGTGCACGCGATGGCCCGGCTGCTGCTGCACGGCCGGATCGACAACATCCAGTGCTCCTGGGTGAAGCTCGGCGACGCGGGCACCGTGGAGATGCTGCGCGGCGGCTGCAACGACCTGGGCGGCACGCTGATGGAGGAGACGATCTCCCGGATGGCCGGCTCGGGCAACGGCTCGGCCCGTACCGAGGAGCAGTTGCGGGCCATCGCCACCGCCGCCGGGCGGCCGTTCCGCAAGCGGACGACCGCGTACGGTCACGCCCGCGCCTGAGGTCGAACCTTTCCCGACCGCACGCCGTACCTGTGGATGCCGGCGGCGGTTTCGGCGAGGACCGCCGCCGGTGACCCCGAACCGGGGCCCGGCGGCGTCCGGGCGCCCGGCCCGCTGCGGCGCTGCGGCGCCGGTCCGGAAAGGCTGCCGATGAGCACTGACGAGACCACCGACGCGCCGAAACGGCGGACCTGGCTGCGGTTGACCCGCAGGCAGACGCTCACCGCCGCGGCGAGCGCGACACTGGGCGCCGCCGCCCTCACCGTGCCGGGCCTGTCCGCCGCGCAGAACGCCCCCACGGCGAGCCGGCGCGACGAGCCGATCGTGGTCCACCTCCGCGACGCCGCCACCGGCGTCATGGACGTCTTCGTCGGCACCACCCGGGTCGAGGTACGCGACCGCGGCCTGGCCGACCGCCTGGTGCGCGCCGCCGGCCGGCGCTGACCCAGCCCTCCGCCGGCGCGGGCTCCCGGCGCCGGTTCCGCTTTCCGTTCCCCCGACGAAGGTGCGTCCGCCATGTCCTCTCACCGCGAGGCCCCGGAGATCGCCAAGGATCCGGTCGCCGACAGTTCCGACCTGTACGCGTTCGTCACGCCGAGCCAGCCGGACACGGTCACGTTGATCGCCAACTACGTGCCGGTGCAGCTTCCCTCCGGCGGCCCGAACTTCTTCGAGTTCGGTGACGACGTCCGGTACGAGATTCACATCGACAACGACGGGGACGGTTATCCCGACGTCACCTATCGTTTCGAATTCACTACCGAGATCACGAACCAGAACAGTTTTCTCTACAACACCGGGCCGATCGAGTCGCTGGAGAGCAAGAACTGGAACCGGCGCCAGTTCTACCGGCTGACCCGGATCGCCGACGGCCGAGCCCGTGTGCTGGCGCACAAACTGCCCTGCCCGCCGTGCAACGTCGGGCCGCTGTCCACGCCGAACTACCAGAACCTGGTCCGGCAGGCGACGTTCAAGCTGTCCACCGGCGAGAAGGTCTTCGCGGGGCAACGGGCCGACGGCTTCTTCGTCGACCTGGGCGCGGTGTTCGACCTGGGTACGCTGCGGCCGTTCCAGCAGCTGCACGTCGCCGGCAAGAAGCTGTTCCGGACCGAGGGGGAGCCGGTGAACGCGCTGGACCGGCTCAACGTGCACAGCCTCGCCGTGCAGGTGCCGCTGAACCAGGTGCGCCGCAAGGCGGCCCGCTACGGCTACGCCGACCGCGCCTCCACGATCGGGGTCTGGACCAGCGCGTCCCGCCAGCAGGTGCGGGTGCTCGGCGACCGGGTCGCCGCCGACACCGCCGCCGGGCCCTTCACCCAGGTGTCGCGGCTCGGTAACCCGTTGTTCAACGAGGTCATCGTGCCGATGTCCAGGAAGGACGTCTGGAACACGCTGCCGCCGTCGGAGGACAAGCGGTTCGCCGGGTTCGTCGAGCGGCCCGAGCTGGCCGCCCTGCTGCCCACGCTCTACCCGGGTGTGTTCCCCAATCTGGACGCGCTCAACAAGTCCAAGAAGCCGCGTGCCGACCTGGTGGCCATCCTGCTCACCGGCGTCCCGGCCGGACTGATCGACGGCTTCGCCAACACCACCGGCGACGTCCAGGCGGACATGCTGCGGCTGAACACCGCGATCCGGCCCAGCCCCAAGCCGGACCGGTTCGGCGTGCTCGGCGGCGACCTGGCCGGCTTCCCCAACGGCCGCCGCGTCGCCGACGACGTGGTGACCATCGCGCTGCGCGCCGTCGCCGGGCTGACCGTGCCGCTGGTCGACAAGACGTTCCAGCCGGACGCCGCCGCCGCGGCGGTGACGCCGGGCCTGAGCGCGGCCGACGTGACAGCGCCGTTCCTGGCCGACTTCCCGTTCCTCGGTACGCCGTACGACGGGTTCGGCAACCCGCAGGCGAAGAAGTCCTGACGGGAGGCGGGCGATGTCACGCCATCACGAGCTCGGCCCGTCGGAGGTCGGCAGCGTCGTGCTGGACCTCGGCGGCGACCGGGGCGCACTGATCATCCACACCGGGCGTGACCTGCACGGCCGGGAGATCGAGATCAGCCGCGTGGACCTCGACGGCCCGCGGACCCACTCCGCCGTACGCGAGCGGTACGTCCGGGACGGGGTGTTCCACAGTGCCGTCTACCCGGATCTGGAGGCCGGCGTTTATACCGTCTGGTGGGACGAGAGTACGTCCGCCGGCGCGATCTCGGTCACCGGCGGGTCGGTCGCCGAATTCGTCTGGCCCACCAGCTCACCAGCCCGCTTGGACTGAGCCGTCAGTCGCGCCGCAACCCGCGCCCCGTCCACATGATGGACGGGGCGCGGTCGGCGTTGGACGGCTCGACGGGCGGTACCGCGGGAAGCGGGTTACCCTTTGCCCCACCATTCTGATCTTGGTACGAGCGGCCGGCGGGGGCGTCCGGCCGGCCTGTCGGCGATGCGCCACGGCAGAAAACTTCCGGCAACTCGCCGGGGAGGGCGTTACTCGTCCGGGGTCTGAATCGATAGGGCAGGTTGCGAGGCTACGGGCGACCGCGGCGGTCGTCCCGGACGTGTCGGGAGGGCGACTCCATTATCAAGTTTGGCTTGACGGCGCACGCATTACACGCGTGTAATTTGAATGGGGTTGTTCGCACGGAACGCAACAAATGGTGACCGTACGGACAGGCACGCCTTTCGCGTGGGGGGTTGCAGCGGCGAATGACGCCGGTGCGCGACAAGGAGGCAATCGATGGACGGCCAGCTCGAGGTGGCCGACCTGCTCGGGAACGCGCCGGAGTGGCAGGAGCGAGCGCTCTGCTCGCAGACCGACCCGGAGGCGTTCTTTCCCGAGAAGGGCGGCTCGACCCGCGAGGCGAAGCGCATCTGCTCGCGGTGCGAAGTGAAGACGGAATGCCTGGAGTACGCGCTCGGCCACGACGAGCGGTTCGGAATCTGGGGTGGCCTCTCCGAGCGGGAGCGGCGCAAGCTCAAGCGGCGGGTCGCCGCCTGATCCACGTACGGGTCCACGGGCGGTGGGGGCCGCCCCGGACCCGGGTCGCCGTCCGGCCGGAGGGGTCCGGCCGGGTGGCGGCGTCCTGTCCGGCCGAACCGGTCAGGCCAGCTCGTCCGGGTCGACCCCGAGCAGATTCGCCACCTGCTCGATGATCACGTCGTGCACCAGGTCGGCGAGGTCCTCGCGGTCCATCGCGCGGAACTCCAGCGGCCGCCGGTAGAGCACGATCCGCGGCGGCACCTCCTGGCGGCCGGGCCGCCCCGGCAGCAGCCGGGCGAGCGGCACCTCGCCGTCCTCCAGCACGTCCGAGTCGTAGACGTTCAGATCCGGCGGGACGTCCTCGACCGCGAACTCCACACCGGCCAGCTCCTTGGCGAACCGGCGTTCGAGCGTCTCCACGGTGTCGAGCACCAGATCGTCGAAGACCTCGGCCTTCGTCCGCGCCAGCGGCACCGTGGCCGGCACCAGCCGCCCGCGCAGCCCGCGACCGTGCCGGTCACGGTGGGTGCGCCGGCCGGAGCCGGGGCGGCGGTTCTGGGGGCTCGTCATGACGCACAGGGTAGCCCGGGCCGGCGGTCCACCCGCCGTCGCGCGGCCGTCCGGCGTGCCGGTGCGCCGGTCGGAGGAATTGTGATCACCATGACGGGCGTGTCGTAACGCGAAGCGGTGCGCCGGACCCGGTAATGGGGATACCCTGCCGCCGTGAGGTCACCACGGCGCTGCTCCCGTAACGGCTGCCCCCGGCAAGCGGTCGCCACATTGACCTATGTCTACAACGAGTCGACGGCGGTGGTGGGCCCGCTCGCGGCGTTCGCCGAACCGCACACGTACGACCTGTGTGAGCCGCACGCCCGCAGCCTGACCGCCCCGCGCGGCTGGGACGTGGTGCGGCACGAGGGCGAGTTCGAGCCGCCGCCGCCCACCACCGACGACCTGGTGGCGCTGGCCGAGGCGGTACGCGAGGCCGCCCGCCCGGCCCCGCCCCGTCCCCCGGAGGACGAGCCCACCAAGCCCCAGACCCCCCAGCAGGGCCGCCGGGGCCACCTACGGGTAATCCCACCCCACCACTGACCCGCGCGCCCGCGCCCCCGGCCCTCACCGCGTCGATCATGAACTTGACGGCGTTTTCGATCTCCCTGAGTGCCGCCAACTTCATGATCAACGGGGTGGGGTGGAACGGGGAGTGGGTCAGTGGCCCAGGAAGTGGTTGAAGAGGTCTGCCCGGCGGGACGGGCGATGGGTTCGGTGCTCGGTGTGGTCGGCTGAGGACATGATCTTCAGGCCGGCGTTCATCGCCAGCCAGCGCAGCGGCTCCGGTTCCCAGTGGGGGGAGCGGTGCCCGACCCAGGGCAGCGCCGTGAGGTCGCTCTCCACGCCCCGGATCAGGTCGGCGAGCGTACGCCCGGCGAGGTTGCTGGTGCCGACGCCGTCACCGACGTAGCCGCCCGCCCAGGCCAGCCCGGTACGCCGGTCCAGCCCCACCGACGCGGACCAGTCCCGGGCCACTCCCAGCGGCCCGCCCCAGGCGTGCGTCACCGGCACGTCCGGCCCGAGCACCGGGAACAGTTCCCCGAGCGCCCGGCGCAGCGCCGCGAACACCCGGGGCTCCCGGTCGAAGCCCGGCCGCACCCGGGAGGCGTAGTGGTAGGGCGCGCCCCGCCCGCCGAACGCGAGCCGCCCGTCGGCGGTGCGCTGGCCGTACACGATGACGTGCCGGTAGTCGGAGAACGTCTCCCGCTCCGCCAGCCCGATCCGCGCCCAGGTCTCCTCGGGCAGCGGCGGGGTGGCCACCATCAGCGAGTAGACCGGCGCCACCACACGGCGCTGGCCGGGCAGCCCGGGCGTGTAGCCCTCGGTCGCGCGGACCACCACCGGCGCCCGGACCACGCCCGCCGCCGTCACCGCCGCGCCGGGCCGCAGCGCGGTCACCGCTGTGCGCTCGTGGATGCGTACGCCCCGGCGCTCCACCGCCCGGGCCAGGCCCCGGACCAGCTTCGCCGGGTGCACGGCGGCGCAGTGCGGGGTGTACGTGCCGCCGCGTACCCCCTCGGCGTTGCACCGCGCGGCGGCCTCGTCGGCGTCGAGCAGCGTCAGGTCGTCGTCGGTCAGCCCGTGCGCGTGGGCCTGCGCGACCTCGGCCCGGGCCCGGTGGAGCTGGGCCTCGCCGCGTGCGAGCGTCACGGTGCCGCCGGCCCGCCAGTCGCAGTCGATGCCCTCGACGGCGGCGACCCGGCCAACCTCGCCGACCGTGTCGTGCATGGCCCGCTGCATGGCCAGTGCCCGGTCCCGGCCGTGCCGCCGGGCCAGCGCCGGCAGCGAGGTGGGGAACAGCGCCGAGCACCAGCCGCCGTTGCGCCCTGACGCGCCGTACCCGGCGATCTCCCGCTCCAGCACGACGACGCGCAACGTGGGGTCGGCCTCGGCCAGGTACCAGGCCGTCCACAGCCCGGTGTACCCGGCGCCCACGATCGCCACGTCGGCGTCCGTGTCGCCGGGCAACCCGGGTCGCGGTGTCAGCGGCTCGTCCAGGCCGGACAGCCAGTACGACAGATGCCGGTAGTCGGTCATCGGCGTCAGAGCCGGGACCACGCCTCGGTCAGCACCCCGCGCAGGATCTGCTCGATCTCGTCGAAGTGCTGCTGGTCGGCGATCAGCGGCGGGGCGAGCTGCACCACCGGGTCGCCCCGGTCGTCGGCCCGGCAGTAGAGCCCGGCGTCGAACAGCGCGGTGGACAGGAAGCCGCGCAGCAGCCGCTCGGACTCGGCCTCGTCGAACGTCTCCCGGGTCGTCTTGTCCTTGACCAGCTCGATGCCGTAGAAGTAGCCGTCGCCGCGTACGTCGCCGACGATCGGCAGGTCGTGCAGCTTCTCCAGGGTGGACCGGAACGCGCCCTCGTTGGCCCGGACGTGCCCGATCAGGTCCTCCCGGGCGAACACCTCCAGGTTTGCCAGCGCGACCGCGCAGGAGACCGGGTGGCCGCCGAACGTCACGCCGTGCGCGAACATGCCGGTCTCGGTGAGGAACGGCTCCATCAGCCGCTCGCTGGCGATCATCGCGCCGAGCGGGGCGTAGCCGGAGGTGATGCCCTTGGCGGTGGTGATGATGTCCGGCTGGTAGCCGTAGCGGACGGCGCCGAAGTACTCGCCGAGCCGGCCCCAGGAGCAGATCACCTCGTCGCTGACCAGCAGCACGTCGTACGCGTCGCAGATCTCGCGTACCCGCTCGAAGTAGCCGGGCGGCGGCGGGAAGCAGCCGCCGGAGTTCTGCACCGGCTCCAGGAAGACGGCGGCGACCGTCTCCGGCCCCTCCCGCTCGATGGCCCGGCCGATCTCCTCGGCGGCCCAGCGGCCGAACGCCTCGGCGTCGTCGCCGTGCTCGGGGGCCCGGTAGAAGTTGGTGTTCGGCACCTTGATGCCGCCCGGCACCAGCGGCTCGAAGTCGGTCTTGATGCCGGGCAGGCCGGTGATCGACAGCGCGCCCATCGAGGTGCCGTGGTAGGCGATGTAGCGGCTGACCACCTTGTGCTTGGTGGGCTTGCCGGTGCGCTTGAAGTAGGCCCGGGCCAGCTTCCACGCCGCCTCGACGGCCTCGGAGCCGCCGGTGGTGAAGAAGACCCGGTTCAGGTCGCCGGGGGTGAGCGTGGCGATCTTCTCGGCCAGCTCGACGGCCTTGGGGTGGGCGTACGACCAGAGCGGGAAGTAGGCCAGCTCGCCGGCCTGCTTGGCGGCGGCCTCGGCCAGCTCGGCGCGGCCGTGGCCGGCGTTGACGACGAACAGCCCGGCCAGCCCGTCCAGGTAGCGGCGGCCCTGGGCGTCCCAGACGTACGCGCCCTCGCCCCGGACGATTGTCGGAACCTCGCCGGCGGGGTAGCTCGCCATGCGGGTGAAGTGCATCCACAGGTGGTCGGTGGCGTTGGCCATGTCAGCCCCATCGGGTCTCGGGCCGGTCAGGGGTGACACCGGCCGCTCTGCCCACGGTTATCCCACAGGCGATGCCGATAAGGCAAGCGAACAAGCTTCAACGCGACGGATTCAGCGTTGTATCACTGCGCCGTCAACGGAATCCGCATCAGGCGGTGCCCCAGCTGTAGGTCTGCTTGCGCAGCTTCAGGTAGACGAACGCCTCGGTGGAGAGCACCCCGGGGACGCCGCGCAGCTTCTGGAGGATCTCCAGCAGGTGTGCGTCGTTGCGGCAGACCACCTCGGCCAGCAGGTCGAACGAGCCGGCGGTGATCACCACGTAGTCGATCTCCTCGAACTCGGCCAGCCGGTCCGCGACCGGCTCCAGGTCGCCGTCGGTCCGCAGCCCGATCATGGCCTGGCGGGGGAAGCCGAGCTGGAGCGGATCGGTGACCGCGACGATCTGCATGACGCCCGCGTCGAGCAGCCGCT
Source organism: Micromonospora sp. CPM1 (assembly GCF_023896895.1). Classification (NCBI taxonomy): domain Bacteria; kingdom Bacillati; phylum Actinomycetota; class Actinomycetes; order Micromonosporales; family Micromonosporaceae; genus Micromonospora; species Micromonospora sp. CPM1. Next base: position 169,320 of record NZ_JAMHIU010000009.1, on the reverse strand, counting down.
GCACCCGCTGGCGTACCGCCGCCTCGGAGAGGCCGACCGCCTTGCCGATGCTCGCGTACGGGCGGCGCCCGTCCTCCTGGAGCTGCTCGATGATCTGCTTGGCCACGTCGTCGAGCAGAGCGTGATTGGCGCCTTCACGCACGGTGACCCGGCGGTTGCCGTTCCCGATCTCCTGGTGCCGGTTGACCATCGACGCTCCTCGTGTCCGAATCTCCGTGTTGAGCGTAGTGCCCCGCGCAGTCTGGCGTATTTCGTGGCGACTGGCTATTCCGGCAACGGAATCCCTTGTGAGAGAGGTTTTCTCATGTCAGGATCAGTCGTCCATCGCCACTGACCCTCCCGCCGGCGCGCCGCCCCCGTCCCGCCGCCGACGATGCCCCCCAAGGAGTCGTCACATGCGTAGTCCCCTCCGGACCCTCACCCGGCGTGGCCTGCTCACCGGGACCGTCGGCTCGGCCGCGCTGCTCGCCACCGCGGGCACCCTGGCCGGCTGCGGGACCAAGGGCGCCCAGCAGACCGAAGCCGGCTGCAAGAGCGAGGATCTGTCCGCCACCGAGAAGAAGGTCGCCTTCTCGAACTGGCCGCAGTACATGGACACCGACGAGAAGGACGAGTCCAAGCGCCCCACGCTCGACGCGTTCGTCGCCGCCTCCGGCATCCAGGTGACGTACACAGAGGACGTCAACGACAACAACGAGTTCTTCGGGAAGGTCCGTAACCAGCTCGCCGGGTGTCAGAGCACCGGCCGGGACATCATGGTGCTCACCGACTGGATGGCCGCCCGGATGATCCGCCTCGGCTGGGTGCAGAAGCTGGACAAGTCGAAGATGCCCAACGTCGAGGCGAACCTGCTGCCGTCGCTGCGCGGACGCTCCTTCGACGCCGAGACCCAGCTAGCGGTCCCGTGGCAGTCCGGTCTGGCCGGGCTCGCGTACAACGCGAAGGTCACCAAGGAGATCCGCACCGTCGACGAGCTGCTCACCCGCCCCGATCTCAAGGGCAAGGTGACAGTGCTGTCGGAGATGCGCGACACCATCGGCCTGCTGCTCCAGTCGCTCGGCCACGACCCGGCCAAGTTCACCGCCGCCCAGTTCGACGACGCGCTGAACAAGCTCAAGAAGGCCGTGGACAGCAAGCAGATCCGGCGGTTCACCGGCAACGACTACGCGCCCGACCTGGCCAAGGGCGACATCGCCGCGTGCATCGGCTGGTCCGGCGACGTCGTCCAGCTCGGCTTCGAGGACGAGAAGATCAAGTTCGTGGTGCCCGAATCCGGCGTGATGCTCTGGTCGGACAACATGCTGGTGCCGAACAAGGCCACCCACAAGGCCAACGCCGAGGCGTTGATGAACCACTACTACGACCCGGCGGTGGCCGCGAAGCTGGCCGCGTACGTCAACTACATCTGCCCGGTGCAGGGCGCGCAGGCCGAGATGGAGAAGATCGACCCGGATCTGGCCACCAACCCGCTGATCTTCCCCGACGACGCGATGCTGTCCAAGGCCAAGGTCTTCATGGCGCTCGACGAAGCGCAGGAGAAGGAGTACGAGACCAAGTTCCAGCAGGTGATCGGCGCGTGAAGGGGCAGCAGACCCCGGCCGGCGACCTGCGACTGGTCGACCTGACCAAGCGGTTCGGCGTCTTCACCGCCGTCGACGACCTCACCCTGACCGTCCCGCAGGGCTCGTTCTTCGCCCTGCTCGGCGCGTCCGGCTGCGGCAAGACCACCACGCTGCGGATGATCGCCGGGCTGGAGCAGCCCACCAGCGGGCAGGTGCTGCTCGGCGACCAGGACATCGCCGGGCTGCGGCCGTACAAGCGGCCGGTGAACACCGTCTTCCAGAGCTACGCCCTGTTCCCGCACCTGGACATCCACGAGAACGTGGCGTTCGGGCTGCGCCGCCGCGGCATCCGCAAGGTGGGCGACCAGGTCGAGCGGATGCTCGCGCTGGTGCAGCTCGAAGGGTACGGCCGGCGCCGCCCGGCCCAGCTCTCCGGCGGCCAGCAGCAGCGCGTCGCGCTGGCCCGGGCGCTCATCAACCACCCGCAGGTGCTCCTGCTCGACGAGCCGCTCGGCGCGCTGGACCTGAAGCTGCGCCGGCAGATGCAGATCGAGCTGAAGCGGATCCAGACCGAGGTGGGCATCACGTTCGTGCACGTCACCCACGACCAGGAGGAGGCCATGACGATGGCCGACACGGTCGCGGTGATGAACGCCGGCCGGATCGAGCAACTCGGCGCGCCCGCCGACATCTACGAGTACCCGGCCACCGCGTTCGTGGCGAACTTCCTCGGCCAGTCCAACCTGCTCGCCGCCGAAGCCGGCGGCCGCGCCGCCGACGACGTGCTGGTCACGGCGCACGGCGCGCGCTTCTCGGTGCCCGCCGGCCGGGCCCGGCTCACCGACGGGCCGGCCTTCCTCGGCGTACGTCCCGAGAAGCTGCACCTGGCCGACGGCCCGGACCGGGTGCCGGCCGGGCACCAGCACGTCGGCGGCGTGGTCACCGACGCCTCCTACGTCGGGGTGAGCACCCAGTACCTGGTGCGCACCGCGTGGGGCAGCGAGCTGTCCGCGTTCGCCGCGAACAGCGGGCTGGGCGGCCGGCTCGCCGTCGGTACGGCGGTGACCGCGCACTGGGATCCGCGCCACGCGTTCCTGCTGCCCCGGGCCGCCGGTGCGGACGACCAGACCACGCCGCTGCTCGACGAACCGCCGGTGGGTGCGCTGCCATGAGCGCGCTGGCCCACGTACCGACCTCCGCCGGGAAGCCGGTGCCGCCGCCGGTGCGGCGCGGGCGCAGCCGCCTCCTGCCGTACCTGTTGCTGCTGCCCGGCGCGGTCTGGCTGCTCGTCTTCTTCGCGCTCCCGCTGGTGCAGCTCGCCTCGGCCAGCCTCTACGACCCGGCCGGCTCGCTCTCCACCGGGTACGCGATGACCTGGGCGTTCGGCAACTACCCGGACGCGCTGCAGGCGTACTGGCCGCAGTTCTCCCGGTCGTTCCTCTACTCGGCCATCGCGCTGGTGCTCGCGCTGCTGATGGGCTACCCGCTGGCGTACGCGATCGCGCAGAAGGCCGGCCGGTGGAAGAACCTGCTGCTGGTCGCGGTGGTCGCGCCGATGTTCACCAGCTTCCTGGTGCGCACGCTGGCCTGGAAGACCATCCTGTCGGACAACGGCGCGCTGGTCGGGCTGCTGCGTGACGTGCACCTGCTCGGCCCGGACGGCCGGCTGCTGGCCACTCCGATCGCCGTGGTGCTCGGCCTGACGTACAACTTCCTGCCGTTCCTGGTGCTGCCGCTGTACGCGAGCCTGGAGCGGCTCGATCCCCGGCTGCTGGAGGCGGCGAGCGACCTGTACGCGAGCCCGCTGCGCGCGTTCGCCAAGGTCACGCTGCCGCTGTCGATGCCCGGCCTGATCGCCGGCACGCTGCTGTTCTTCATCCCGGCCACCGGCGACTACATCAACGCCGAGCTGCTCGGTACGCCGAACGAGTACATGATCGGCAACGTCATCGACTCGGCGTTCCTGGTCCGGCTGGACTATCCGCAGGGCGCGGCGCTGTCGTTCCTGCTGATGGCCGCGATCCTGGCGATCGTCTTCGTCTACCTGCGTAAGGCCGGCACGGAGGAGGTGCTGTGATGAGCGCGAGGAGCGCAGCGAAGCGGAGCCCCGCAGTCGCGAATGGAGGCAGGCTCTGATGAGGCGCTGGCTCGCCGACCGGTGGGTGATGGGCGTGGCCCTGCTCGTCCTCGGCTACCTGACGCTGCCGATCATGGTGGTCGCCGGTCTGTCCTTCAACCGGCCCTCCAGCCGGCTCTCCTACGACTTCAACGAGTTCACGCTCGACAACTGGAAGCAGCCCTGCGCCACCTCGGACATGTGCGACGCCGTGGTGCGCAGCATGCAGATCGGGCTCATCGCCACAGTCGTCTCCACGATCCTCGGCACGCTGATGGCGTTCGCGCTGGTCCGGCACAGCTTCCGCGGCCGGTCCGGGCTCAACGGCCTGATCTTCCTGCCGATGGCCACCCCGGAGCTGGTGATGGGCACCTCGCTGCTCGCCCTCTTCGTCGCCGCCGGGGTGCCGCAGGGCTTCTGGACCATCGTCATCGCGCACGTCATGTTCTGCGTGTCGTTCGTGGTGGTCACCGTGAAGGCCCGGCTCGCCGGCATGGACCGGCGGCTGGAGGAGGCCGCCATGGACCTGTACGCCAGCGAGTGGCAGACGTTCCGCCGGATCACGCTGCCGCTGGTGCTGCCCGGCATCGTGGCCGCCTCGCTGCTGGCGTTCTCGCTCAGCTTCGACGACTTCATCATCACGAACTTCAACGCCGGCACCACTGTCACGTTCCCCATGTACGTCTGGGGCGCCTCCCAGCGGGGCATCCCGCCCCAGGTCAACGTCATCGGCACGGCCATGTTCGTGATCGCGTTGCTGCTGGTCGGGGCCACCTCGCTGCGTGGGCGGCGGGCGCGACGGGCCGCCCTCGCGATGGTCGCCACACCGGCGGGCAAGCCATGACACTCCCGCATACCGGCCGGGCGCTGGCCGACGCCGCGCCCGTGTCGTACTGGCTGGACCGTCCGGTTCGCCCCGACCCGCTGCCGCCGCTGGCCGGGTCGCACACCGCCGACCTGCTCGTGGTCGGCGGCGGGTACGCCGGGCTGTGGACCGCGCTGCTGGCCAAGGAGGCCGACCCGGACCGCGACGTCCTGCTCGTCGACGCGGGCACGTGCGGCTGGGCGGCGTCCGGGCGCAACGGCGGGTTCTGCGCCGCGTCGCTGACCCACGGGCTCGCCAACGGCGTCGAACGGTTCCCCGGCGAGATCCGCGAGCTGGAACGGCTGGGCCGGGAGAACCTGGACGCCATCGCCGCCACTGTGGCGAAGTACGACATCGACTGCGACCTCGAACGTACCGGCGAGCTGGCGGTGGCGGTCGAGCCGTACCAGCTCGACGGGCTCGCCACCGACGCCGAGCTGGCCCGCCGGTACGGCCACGACGTGCGGCTGCTCGACCGCGACGAGGTACGCGCCGAGGTGGCGTCGCCGACGTACCTGGGCGGGATGTGGGACGCCGACCGGGTGGCCCTGCTCGACCCGGCGAAGCTCGCCTGGGGACTGCGCCGGGCCGCGCTCGACCTGGGCGTACGCGTGCACGAGCACACCCGCGTCACCGGCCTGGCCCGCGACGGCGCCGGGCTGCGCGCCACCACGGCGGGCGGCGCGGACGCGGCGCCCGGCGCGGTACGGGCGCGGCAGGTCGTGCTGGCCACGAACGCGTTCCCGCCGCTGCTGCGCCGGCTGCGCTCCTGGATCGTGCCGGTCTACGACTACGCGCTGATGACCGAGCCGCTGACCGCCGCGCAGCGCGACGCGATCGGCTGGCGGCACCGGCAGGGGCTCGCCGACACCGGCAACCAGTTCCACTACTACCGGCTCACCGCCGACAACCGGATCCTGTTCGGCGGCTACGACGCGATCTACCACTACGGCAACCGGGTGGCGCCCGCGCTGGAGCAGCGCGAGGCCACCTTCACCACGCTGGCGTCGCACTTCTTCTCCACGTTCCCGCAGCTCGCCGATGTGCGGTTCAGTCACCGCTGGGGTGGCGTCATCGACACCTGCACCCGGTTCTGCGCGTTCTTCGGCACCGCTTACGAAGGGCGCCTGGCGTACGCGGCCGGGTTCACCGGGCTCGGCGTCGGCGCGACCCGGTTCGGCGCCCGCGTCACGCTCGACCTGCTCTCCGGCGCGGACACCCCGCTGACCCGGCTCGACCTGGTGCGCCGCAAGCCGCTGCCGTTCCCGCCGGAACCGGCCCGGTCCGTGGGCATCAACCTCACCCGCTGGTCGCTCGCCCGCGCCGACGCGCGCGACGGACGGCGCAACCTCTGGCTCCGTACTCTCGACCGTCTTGGACTGGGGTTCGACTCCTGATGCGTATCCTCCTCGTCGGCGCCGGTGGCGTCGGCTCCGCCGCCGTATCCATCGCCGTCCGCCGTTCCTTCTTCGAGATCATGGTGGTCGCCGACCACGACCCGGCGCGTGCGGCACGGGCCGTCGCCGGGCACGGCGACCGGTTCGTCGCCGCCACTGTGGACGCCTCCTCCGCCGACGCGGTGGCCGCGCTGTGCCGGGAACACCGCATCACCCACGTGCTCAACGCCGTCGACCCGCGCTTCGTCATGCCGATCTTCGACGGCGCGTTCGCCGCCGGGGCCGACTACCTGGACATGGCCATGTCGCTGTCCCGGCCGCACCCCGAGCGCCCCTACGCCGAGACGGGGGTCAAGCTCGGCGACGAGCAGTTCGCCGTCGCGCAGCGGTGGGCCGCCGCCGGGCGGCTCGCGCTGTGCGGCATCGGCGTCGAACCGGGCCTGTCCGACGTCTTCGCCCGCTACGCCGCCGACGAGCTGTTCGCCGAGATCGACGAGATCGGGGTACGCGACGGCGCGAACCTCACAGTCGCCGGGTACGACTTCGCGCCCTCGTTCTCCATCTGGACCACCATCGAGGAGTGCCTCAACCCGCCGGTGATCTGGGAGGCCGGGCGCGGCTGGTTCACCACCGAACCGTTCAGCGAGCCGGAGGTCTTCGACTTCCCGGCCGGGATCGGCCCGGTCGAGTGCGTCAACGTCGAGCACGAGGAGGTGCTGCTCATCCCGCGCTGGGTGCCGGCGAAGCGGGTCACCTTCAAGTACGGCCTCGGCACCGAGTTCATCGAGGTGCTGCGCACGCTGCACAAACTCGGGCTGGACTCGACCCAGCCGGTGCGCGTACGCGGCGTCGACGTGTCACCGCGCGACCTGGTGGCCGCCGCGCTGCCCGACCCGGCCACGCTCGGCGACCGGATGAGCGGCAAGACCTGCGCCGGCACGTACGTCACCGGCACCGGGCCGGACGGCCGCCCGCGCCGCGTCTACCTCTACCACGTGGTCGACAACGAGTGGTCCATGGCCGAGTACGGCCACCAGGCGGTGGTGTGGCAGACCGCCGTCAACCCGGTCGTCGCGCTGGAACTGCTCGCCACCGGCGCCTGGTCCGGCACGGGCGTGCTCGGCCCGGAGGCGTTCCCGCCGACCCCCTTCCTGGACCTGCTCACCGGCTACGGTTCGCCGTGGGGGATGGAGGAACGATGACCCGGTACGGCCCGATGTACGGCCCCGACATCACGTTCCTCGGTGTGCCGCCGTGCACCGTCGAGGAGCCGGTCACGTACGCCGACGCGGACGTGGTGATCATCGGGGCGCCGTTCGACGGTGGCACCTCGCACCGGCCGGGCACCCGGTTCGGGCCGTCCGCCATCCGGCAGGCCTGCTACCTGCCGCACGACGGTTCCCGCCCGTCGCTGGCGCTGCGCGTGGACGCGCTGAAGGACCTGTGCGTCTACGACGCCGGCGACGTGGAGATGTTCGGCGGCGACATCGAGCGCTCGCTCGCCGCGCTGGAGACCGCCGTGCACGCGGTCGCGTCGGCCGGGGCGATCCCGGTGGTGCTCGGCGGCGACCACTCCATCGCGCTGCCCGACGCGACAGGGGTGGCCCGGCACCACGGGCTCGGCCGGGTGTCGCTGGTGCACTTCGACGCGCACGCCGACACCGGCGACGTCGAGTTCGGCTCGCTGCACGGGCACGGCCAGCCGATGCGCCGACTAATCGAGTCCGGCGCGGTACGCGGCGACCGCTTCCTCCAGATCGGGCTGCGCGGCTACTGGCCCGGCCCGGACACGCTGGCGTGGATGGCCGAGCAGCGGATGCGCTCGTACGAGATGACCGAGATCATGGCGCGCGGGCTGGACACCTGCCTGACCGAGGCGTTCGGCATCGCCACCGACGAGTGCGAGGGCGTGTTCCTCTCCGTCGACGTGGACGTGGTCGACCCGGGCATGGCACCCGGCACCGGCACCCCCGAGCCGGGCGGCTTCACGTCCCGGCAACTGCTCGACGCGGTCCGCCGGGTCTGCTACGAGCTGCCGGTGGTCGGACTGGACGTGGTCGAGGTCGCCCCGCCGTACGACCACGCCGACATCACCGCGTACCTGGGCAACCGGGTGGTGCTGGAGGCGTTGTCCGCGATAGCCCGCCGCCGCCACGACGCCGCCGGCGGCCCCCCGTGGAACCCCACCCAGCCACTGTTGGACAACCGCTGAGCATGGCCTCCGAGTTTAGCTCGGGCTATAGTCGACCAGGTGACGGAGTTCTTTCACTGGGACGAGGTCCGCGCCGAACTCGGCGGTGACGACGAGGCGTACGAGGCGGAGCGCGCCCGGACCGACGCGTGGGTGAGCGCGTTCCACCTGGCCGAGGAGCGCAAGCGGCTGGGGCTCACCCAGCGGCAGGTCGCCGAGATCATGGGGGTCACACCCGGCCGGGTGAGCCAGATCGAGAACGGCGACCTCGACGTCAACGAGGTGGCCACGCTCAGCCGATATGCCAACGCCCTCGGTGCCCGGCTGCGGATCATCTTCGACTACGGCGACGACCTCCGGCAGATCGCCTGACCGGAGGCCGCCGACGCGGTCAGGGGCGGGCGCAGTGGGGGCGCAGGCGTACGCGTTCGGTGGTTTCGGTGAGGGAGTTGGGCTCGACCACCAGGCGCGCGATGGTGGTGGCCGGGCCGGGGCGGAACGCGCCCTGGTCGGCGGGGATCGTCGCGGTCCAGGTGCCGGCGGTGCGCTCGTCGGTGCACGCGCCGATCACGCCGAACCCGAAGCCGGTGACCGTGCCGCGCCGTGCCCGCTGCTCCAGGTGCACCTCGATGTACGCGAGGCCGCGCTCGGCGCCGCAGTCGAACCGGCCGCCCACAGTGGCGGTGTGCGCCCGTACGTCGGCGGCGCCGAACCAGTTGACGGAGATGCGGGGGGAGGCCGCCGGGGCGGCGACGGCGGCGCCCGGCGCGAGCCCGAGCGTGGCGGCGGTGGCGAGGGCGGTGAGGCCGGCGGCGAGCACTGGCTGTCGGACCGGATTCATGCGCGGACTCCTGTCGGGCGGTGGTGGGACGCGGACTCCGAACTGGACGGCGTCAGCATCCCACCGCCGCGATGCCCACGAGCTGCAAGATCTCGGACAGATCAGCGGTTCAGGTGGGAGCGGATGAGGAAGCGCACGCCCTCCGGGGCCTCCAGGGAGAAGCCGCTGCCCCGGCCGGGCACCACGTCGACGGTGAGCCGGGTGTGCTGCCACAGCTCCCACTGGGCCTTCGACATCCAGAACTCCACCGGCTCGGGCACCCCGTCGACGGTGAGCGAGGCGAGGAGCACGTCCGAGCCGCCGGTGCGGAACTCACCGGCCGGGTAGCACATCGGGGCGCTGCCGTCGCAGCAGCCGCCGGACTGGTGGAACATCAGCGGGCCGTGCTGCCCCCGCAGCGACCGGATCAGGTCGGCCGCCGCAGGGGTCAGGGTCACCGGGTCAGCCATCAGAAGAAGCCCAGCTTCTTCGGCGAGTAGCTGACCAGCAGGTTCTTGGTCTGCTGGTAGTGCTCCAGCATCATCTTGTGGTTCTCCCGGCCGATGCCGGACTGCTTGTAGCCGCCGAACGCCGCGTGCGCCGGGTACGCGTGGTAGCAGTTCGTCCACACCCGGCCGGCCTGGATCGCCCGCCCGGCCCGGTACGCGGTGTTGAGGTCCCGGGTCCACACGCCCGCGCCGAGCCCGTACAGCGTGTCGTTGGCGATCTTCACGGCGTCGTCCAGGTCGGCGAACGAGGTCACCGAGACCACCGGGCCGAAGATCTCCTCCTGGAAGATCCGCATCGAGTTGTCGCCCTCGAAGATCGTCGGCTGGACGTAGTAGCCGCCGGACAGCTCGCCGCCGAGGTCGGCCCGCTCGCCGCCGGTCAGCACGCGAGCGCCCTCCTGCCGCCCGATGTCCAGGTAGGACAGGATCTTCTCCAGCTGGTCGTTGGAGGCCTGCGCGCCGACCATCGTGTCGGTGTCCAGCGGGTGCCCCTGCTTGACCGCCTTCGTCCGCTCGACGGCGGCGGCGAGGAAGTCGGAGTAGTGGCCCTGCTGGATGAGCGCCCGGGACGGGCAGGTGCACACCTCGCCCTGGTTGAGCGCGAACATGGTGAAGCCTTCCAGGGCCTTGTCCAGGAAGTCGTCGGAGGCGGCGCTGACGTCGTCGAAGAAGATGTTCGGGCTCTTGCCGCCCAGTTCCAGCGTCACCGGCTTGATGTTCTCGCTGGCGTACTGCATGATCAGCCGCCCGGTGGTGGTCTCGCCGGTGAACGCCACCTTCGCCACCCGCGACGAGGAGGCCAGCGGCTTGCCGGCCTCGACGCCGAAGCCGTTCACCACGTTGAGCACGCCGGCTGGCAGCAGGTCGCCGATCAGCGAGAGCAGGTAGTGGATCGAGGCGGGCGTCTGCTCGGCCGGCTTGAGCACCACCGCGTTGCCGGCGGCGAGCGCCGGGGCGAGCTTCCACACCGCCATGAGGATCGGGAAGTTCCACGGGATGATCTGCCCGACCACACCGAGCGGCTCGTGGAAGTGGTAGGCCACCGTGTCGTCGTCGAGTTCGCCGAGCGAGCCCTCCTGCGCCCGGATCGCCCCGGCGAAGTAGCGGAAGTGGTCGATCGCGAGCGGGATGTCGGCGGCGAGCGTCTCGCGTACCGGCTTGCCGTTCTCCCACGTCTCGGCGATCGCGAGGGACTCCAGGTTGTCCTGCATGCGGTCGGCGATCCGGTTGAGGATCAGCGAACGCTCGGCGACCGATGTGCGGCCCCACGCGTCGGCCGCGCCGTGCGCCGCGTCGAGCGCCTTCTCCACGTCCTCGGCGGTGCCCCGGGCCACCTCGCAGAAGGTCTGCCCGGTCACCGGGGTCGGGTTCTCGAAGTACTTGCCACCGTGCGGCTTCACGTACTCGCCGCCGATGTAGTGGTCGTAGCGGGACTGCCAGTGGGTGGGGGCGTCGTAGCGCGTCATGGGTACCTCCGCCGTCCGTCTGGGGTGGATGGCGGGCAGGCTAGTTTCCGCGACGTTGCAGGAACGTTGCGCGCGGCAGCGCGTACTCCTCGGCGAGCTGGCGGGCCCGCGCGAGGGCGAGCGGCCGGCGGGGCGCGCCCGGCGGCAGCGCCCGGGCCAGGGCCTGCCACGCGGCGAGGTCGTCGGCCCCCGCCGCCGTCGCGGTCCAGGCCGCGATCAGGCCCGGGTCGGCGCCGGCCAGCACCGCGGCGCGCAGCTGGCCGTCGACCAGGCGGCGCAGTCGCGCCACTCCCGGCGCGTCCGACCCGGGCAGCAAAGGCCCGGGGTACGCGCGCAGCGCCGCCGCCGGATCGCCACGTTCGAGCAGTTCGGTGACGGTACGGAAGTCGGCGCGCACAGCCGGCCGCAGCCGGTACGGGCGGGAGTCGAGCAACTCCTCGCCGAGTACGCGGCGCAGCCGGGACAGCTCGGCGCGCAACGTGACCGGGTGCCGCCTGTCGTCGCCGTACAGGTCGAGGCCGAGCTGTTCCCCGGTGCGCCCCTCGGGATGGTCGACGAGCAGCACCAGCAGTTCGCTGTGCCGCCGGCCGAGCCGGATGCGCCGGCCGCCGACGCGCAGCTCCGCCTCGTCGCGCCCGAGCGCCGACACGTACGCCACGTCCGGCGCGGCGGGCGCGGCCCCGGCCAGGAACGCCTCGGCGGCCCGGGCGGTCGCCCGCACCAGCGCGAGGCTCTGCGGGTTGGCCAGGTGGTCCCCGCCGGTGATGTCGACGGCGCCGAGCAGCGCGCCGCTGGCCGGGTCGTGGATCGGCGCGGCGGCGCAGGTCCAGCGCTGCACCGGCCGGACGAAGTGCTCGGTGGCGAAGATCTGCACGCCGTGGTCGACCGCGAGGGCGGTGCCGGGGGCGTTCGTGCCGGCGTGCGCCTCGTCCCAGCGGGCGCCCGGTACGAAGTTCATCCGCTCGGCGTGCCGCAGCACCCCGGGATGGCCCTCCACCCAGAGCAGCCGGCCGGCGGCGTCGCAGACCGCCATCAGGTGCGCGCCGTCCTGCGCGATGCCGCCGAGCAGGTCGCGGAAGAGCGGCATCACCCGGGCCAGCGGGTGCGCGGCGCGGTAGGTCTCCAGCGCGTCGTCGGTGAGGTCGACCGGTGCGGTGGCCTCCGGGTCGAGCAGCGCGGACCGCTCCCAGGAACGGGCGACCACGTCCCGGACGCCGCCGGTGGCGCCCCTGGTGAGGAACGCCTCGTGGGCGGCACCGACCTGCGCGATCCGTTCCGCCGGATCCGCGCCGAACTCCAGGGCGAGCCACGGGTCAGCCACCAGCGCCTCCTTCCACCCATCGTGACCCACCTCACCCCCGAGCGCCAATGCGTGATCCGGGTCACTTCAGCTGTGCTCGCGCCGCCCGAGGACCGGACGAACGGCCCAGACGGCTCTGCGCCGGTTGTCGCAGCCCGGCCCGCGTGGAGGATGGCTGCTGCGGACGCTTACGGAACCCTTAACTCCGGCCTGCGAAGGTGTGCCGGACAACGAGGGAAGACACGGGGGAGCGCAAGGGTGCGGGTGCTGGTGGCGGACGACGAGCGGCTCTTGGCGGACACGGTCGCCGAGGGGTTGCGGCGGTTCTCCATGGCGGTGGACGTCTGCTACGACGGCGACGGCGCGCTGGAACGGATCGGGGTCAACCGGTACGACGTGGCGGTGCTGGACCGGGACATGCCCGGCGCCACCGGCGACGAGGTGTGCCGGAGCCTGGCCGGGTCCGACGCCGGCACCCGCGTGCTGCTGCTCACCGCCGCCGCCGGCATCCGGGACCGGGTCGCCGGTCTCGGGCTGGGCGCCGACGACTACCTGACCAAGCCGTTCGCGTTCGCCGAGCTGGTGGCCCGGGTGCAGGCGCTGGGCCGCCGGTCCACCCCGGCGCTCCCCCCGGTGCTGGAGCGGCACGGCGTGGTGCTCGACGTGGCCCGGCACACCGCCACCCGGGACGGCCGCGCGCTCGGGCTGAGCCCGAAGGAGTTCGGCGTCCTGCACGTGCTGATGCGGGCCGGCGGCCGGGTGGTGAGCGCCGAGGAGCTGCTGGAACAGGCGTGGGACGAGTTCGCCGACCCGTTCACCAACGCGGTCCGGGTGACGGTGATGACCCTGCGCAAGAAGCTCGGCCAGCCGTCGGTCATCCACACCGTGCCGAAGGCCGGCTACCGGATCGGCGCGCCGGAGTGAGCCCCCGCCGTCGCATCCTGCTGGTCGGGGTCCTCGCCCTGCTCGCCGGGTTCTTCGTGCCCAACATGGTCAAGTCGCTGCTCGAACTGGTGTGGGGGCAGGCCCAGTGGTTCTGCGGCCTGGCCACGATCGGCGCGGTGTGCGAGCCGGGCCGTCCGTTCGTGCCGCTGCTGCCGCTGGTGACCCAGTTGCTGGTGCTGGTGGGCGCCGGATTCGCGGTGTGGGGTGCTGCCCGCTGGTGCCTGCGCCCGGTGCACGACCTGGCCGCCCCGATCGCGAACCTGGGGCCGCAGAACCTCGGCTACCGGATCCGCCGCGGCGGCCGGGACGAGCTGGCCGGGCTCAGCCGCGCGATCGACGACATGCTGGACCGGGTCACCGCCGGGTACGAGGGGCAGCGGCGGTTCGCCGCGAACGCCTCGCACGAGCTGCGTACGCCGCTCGCGGTGCAGCGCACGCTGATCGAGGTCGGCATGGCCCAGTCGCTCACCGGCGAGCAACTGGAACTGCTGACCGCCCAACTGCTCGCCACGAACGAACGCAACGAGCGGCTGATCGAAGGGCTGCTCGCGCTCAGCGAGAGCGACCAGGGCCTGCGGTCCTCCACTCCGCAACGCCTCGAACAGATCGTCACCGGGGTGCTGGCCGCGTACGCCGACCGGGCCGCCGAGGCCGGCGTGACAGTGGAGAGCCGGCTGTCGCCCCGGATCGTGACCGGCGAACGGGTACTGCTGGAACGCCTGGTCACGAACCTGGTGGAGAACGGCATCAAATACAACCGCGAGGGCGGACGGCTCGTCGTCACCGTCGGCGGCGACCCCGCGCTGACCGTCACCAACAGCGGGCAGAGCGTCCCCGCCGAAGCGGTCGACGGGCTGTTCGAGCCGTTCCGGCGCCTCGCCCGGGACCGGACCAACCAGGGCGGCGGTGCCGGGCTCGGCCTGGCCATCGCCCGCTCCATCACCCAGGCGCACGGCGGCATCATCGCCGCCCGCCCGGGTGAGGACGGCGGCCTGCGGGTCGACGTCCACCTGCCCTCCGTGGGCTGACATCTCACACACGACCTCCGGGAGCCGCGTCGCGGCGTCCCGCGATGACACCTGCCCGAGGACGGGACCGGCGGCACCGCCGCCCGCCCCGAAGACGGCCGAGAGGAGACCGCCGTGCCGACCCGCACCGAGGGGAACGCGCCGCCCGACGGCCGGGTGGTCTGGGCCGACGTGGCCAAGGGCGCCTGCATCGTGCTCGTGGTGCTCTGGCACGTCGTCGTCAAGGACTACCTGCGCATCGACTGGCGGGTCGGCCTGCCGGTGCCGGGCGCGTGGGGGCTGCTCGGCGAGCAGTTGCTGCCGCTGCGGATGCCGTTGTTCTTCGCGATCTCCGGCGTCTTCGCGGCGAACGCCGTGGCCCGCCCGTGGCGGGTGTCCGGGCGGCCCCGGATCGCCCGGAACCTCTACCTCTACGCGGTCTGGCTGCTCATCCACACCGCCCTGCTGGCGCCGGCGCCCGGTTTCCCGACCGACCGGGCCACCGACCCCGGTGAACTGCTGGCCCAGCTCACCGTGACGCCCTCGAACCTGTGGTACCTGTACGCGCTGGCGCTCTACTTCGCGATCGCGAAGGCGCTGCGCCGGGTGCACCCGGCGGTCCTGCTGACCGCCGCGGGCGCGCTGTCCGCGGTGGCCGCCACCGGGCTGCTGGACAGCCCCGGCAACCGGGGGCAGGTCTACCAGAACCTGGTGTTCTTCCTGGCCGGTGTGCACCTGCGGCCGTATCTCACGCGGTGGGCGGACGGCGCGAGCACCCGGCGGCTCGCCGGCACCGGCGCCGCGTACGCGGTCGGGCTGGCCGTCATGGCGTTCGCCGGTGCGCAGAGGTGGCCCGGCGTGTACCTGCTCGTCTCCGTGCTCGCTGTGGCGTTCGGGCTGACCGCCGCCGCCCGGCTGGCCCGGCACCGCGTGGCCGGTCCGGCACTGGCCCGGCTGGGCCGCCGCACGCTTCCCGTCTACGTGATCCACATGCCGGTGCTGGCGCTGCTGGACCGGCTGCTCGCCGCACCGGTGGCCGGGCTGGGCGGTCCCGCCCGGGCGCTGCTCGTGACCGTCTACCCGGTCCTGCTCACCGCGCTCGTGCTGGCACTGAGCCTCGCCGCGCACCGCTGCCTCACCGCGCTCGGCGCGCACCGGCTGTTCGACCTCCCGCGCCGCCGCGCCCACTCGAATCCCGAAGGAGAGACCATGTCCCGAATCGACGTGCCGGCGCTGCCGGAACGAACACATGTCGAGGAGGCCGCGCGCGCCCTGTCCGGCCGGGTGGTGCGTACTCCCGTGCTGCACAGCCCGGCGATCGACCGCCTGGCCGGCGCCCGCGTCCTGCTCAAGGCGGAGAACCTCCAGGACGGCGGCTCGTACAAGATGCGCGGCGCGATGCTGGCGGTGGGCCGGCTCGCCGCCGCCGGGCACACAGGTGTGGTCGCGCAGAGCACCGGCAACCACGCCGTCGCGGTGGCGCTCGCCGCGCGCCGGCACGGTCTCGCCGCCACTGTCGTGCTGCCGGTGGACGCCGCCCCGGTCAAGGTGGACCGGGCGCGGGCCGCGGGCGCCCGGGTGGTCCGCGCCGGCACCACTGTCGAGGAGCGCCTCGTCGTCGCCCGGCGGATCGGCGAGGTGGAGGGCCACCCGCTGGTCGACGCGTACGACCACCCGGACGTGGTGGCCGGGCAGGGCAGCGCGAGCCTGGAACTGATCGAGGAGGCGGCGCGGCGCGGCACACCGCTGGACGCGCTCGTGGTGCCGGTCGGCGGGGGCGGCGGCATCGCCGGTGCCTGCCTGGCGGCGGCCGGAACCCCGATCGAGGTGTACGGCGTGGAGCCGGCCGGGTGCGACTCGCTGGCGCGCAGCCTGGCCGCCGGCCGGCCCACCCCTGTCGCCCCGGCGCCGAGCCTGGCCGACGGACTCCGTCCCGGCTGCGTCGGCGACCTGCCGTTCGCGGTGGCCCGCACCGGCGTGCGCGGGGTGGTCCGGGTCGACGACGACGCGATCGTCGAGGCGTTCCGGCTGCTCCTGCTGGACCTCAAGGTGCTCGTCGAGCCGTCCGGCGCGGCCGGGCTGGCCGGTGCGCTGCGGCTGGGCGAGATGGTGCCCCGGCCGTCGGACGGCGGGCGGCGACTGACGGTCGGCGTGGTGCTGACCGGCGGAAACGTGGAAGCGGACCTGGTGGCCCGGCTGGCGGGCGACCGGATGACTGTGGGAGTGGCGGCATGAGGTCGACAGTGCGGATCGGTGTCCTGTTCGGAGGCCCGTCGGCGGAACACGAGGTCTCCTGCGCCTCGGCGCTCGGCGTGGCCCGCGCCCTCGCGGAGCAGGGGCACCGGGTGGTGGCGCTCGGCATCACGCGTACCGGCGGGATCCGGCTGCTGCCGGAGCCGGTGCTCGCGCAGCACCTCGGGACGGTGGCGGCCGGTCGGGCGATCGACGACCGCCTGCCGGTCACCGGCGAGGCGGTGGAGCTGCGGCGTGGGGCAGCCGCCGGCACTGTGGCGGTCAGCGCGGCCGACGCCCCGGCCACTGTGCACGCCGAACTGGACGTGGTGTTCCCGGTGCTGCACGGCCCGTACGGCGAGGACGGCGTGGTGCAGGGCCTGCTGGAATCGCTGGGTGTGCCGTACGTCGGGTGCGGCATCCTCGCCTCCGCCGTCGGCATGGACAAGGTGGCGATGAAGCGGGCGCTGCGCGCCGAGGACGTGCCGACCACGCCGTACGTCTGGTTCGACGAACCGACCTGGCGGGCCGCCGACGACCCGGAGAAGCTGGTGGTCGGGCTGCGCGGGCCGCTGTTCGTCAAGCCGGCCCGGATGGGCTCCTCGATCGGCATCTCCCGGGTCGCCGACGGCGACGACCTGGTGGCGGCCGTGGAGGAGGCGTTCCGGCACGACCACGTGGTGCTCATCGAGCAGGGCGTGACCGGCCGGGAGCTGGAGTGCGGCGTGCTCGGCGGCTGGCAGCCGGAGGCGTCGGCGGTCGGCGAGGTCCGGGTCGCGGGCGGCTGGTTCGACTACCGGCAGAAGTACTTCGGCGACGCCGACCCGATGATCGTCCCGGCGCCGCTGCCGGACGAGGTCACCGAGCGGATCCGCGAGCTGTCGGTGCGGGCGTTCACCGCGATCGGCGGCTGGGGCCTGGCCCGGGTCGACTTCCTCTACGACGAGGCCACCGGCGACCTGTTCGTCAACGAGCTGAACACGCTGCCCGGCTTCACCGCGCACTCGATGTACCCGAAGGTGTGGGCCGAGTCCGGCGTCGCGTACCCCGAGGTGGTGGACCGGCTCGTCGCGCTCGCCTTCACCCGGCACGCGGCCCGGCCGTCGCGAGAACACCCCGGGGGTACGCCGTGATCCTGCTCTCCGACCCCCGGGTCGCCGCGGTGTCCAGCCGGGACGACGGCGAACCCCTGGTGGACCTGCGCGAGGTGCCCGGGCTGCGGGTGGACGGGCGGGCCGCCGATCCCGCCGGGGCGTACGCCCGGGTGCGGCTCGGGGTCGCGGACCGGCTGCTGGCCGCGCAGCGCGCGCTGCCGGGCGGGCTGCGCCTGCTCGTGGTGGAGGGTTACCGGCCGTACCGGGCGCAGCTCGACATCTTCACCGGCTACCGGGACGAGCTGCGGCGGCGCCACCCGGACTGGCCGGCGGACCGGCTGCACCGGGAGACGACCAAGTTCGTCTCGCCGGTCGAGGTGGCCCCGCACAGCACCGGCGGAGCAGTCGACCTCACCCTGTGTGACGCCGACGGCGTGGAGCTGGACATGGGCACCGCGCTCGACGCCACCCCGGAGGAGAGCGCCGACGCCTGCTTCACCGCGGCCCGGCACATCCCGGTGAGCGCGTGGCGCAACCGGAACCTGCTGGTGGCGGCGCTGAGCGGAGCGGGATTGGTGAACTACCCGACGGAGTGGTGGCACTGGTCCTACGGCGATCGCTACTGGGCGCTGATGACCGGAGCGCCACACACCCGCTACGGTCCGGTGTAGTCCACGAGTCCGGGTGAACGGTCCGGCCCTCCCGTCCGTACCACGCGTCGAACGACAGCGACGACGGGAGAGAACGTGAGGGTGCAGCGTAAGCACGTGCTGGCGGCCACGGTGGCGGTGACCGCCACGGTGGCGGTCTCGGTGGGCACCGGACTGGGATTCGCGGACACCGCGCCGGCCGCGCGGTCGGTCTGCGCCGGGTCGGTGACCTTCTCGGCCGAGGGTGGGCCACCGGCCGCGACCAGCGACCGGTTCCCGGTGGGCACCCGGCTGCGGGTGACGAACCTGGACAACCGCAAGGTGGCCACTGTGACAGTGACCGGGCCGTCCGGGAGCTGCGTGCTGCTGAACGCCGCCGCCATGGACCTGGTACGCGAGCCGGGCAAGAACGTCATCCGCCGCAACGTGGTGGAACGCCTCGACGGCGCCGGCGCCCCGGCGTCCGGCGCGCAACCGGGGGAGACCCGCCCGGGCGCGGCGCAGCCGATCGGCGGCAGCGTCTGCTCCGGCGCGCTCACGTTCTTCGCCGAAGGCGGGGCACCCGCTGCCACCAGCGGCCAGTTCCCGCTCGGCACCCGGCTGCGGGTGACGAACCTGGACAACGACAAGGCCGTGACCGTGACCGTCACCGGACCGTCGGGCAGTTGCGTGCTGCTGAACACGGCGGCCATGGACGCGATCCGGGAACCCGGCAAGAACCTGGTCCGGCGCAACACCGTCGAGCTGATCCGCTGATCCTCCGGGCGGAACACCATGGGCCGGTCCTGGGGGAGATCGGGCCCATGGTGTTCCACGTCCGGGGTCAGCCGAAGGCGGCCGCCAGGATGTCCAGTCCCCGGCTCAGCTCGTCGTCGGAGATGACCAGCGGAGGCAGGAACCGCAGCACGTTGCCGTAGGTGCCGCAGGTCAGCGTGAGCAGCCCGGCCGCGTGGCAGGCAGCCGAGACCGCCGCCGTGGCGGCCGGGTCCGGGGTCAGCGTGCCCGGCCGCACGATCTCCACGGCGAGCATCGCGCCCCGGCCGCGTACCTCGGCCACGCGCGGGTCACCGGCGGCGATCGCGCGCAGCCGCTCACCCATCACCGCGCCGATCCGCCGCGCGGCGGCGGCCAGGTCCAGCTCCCGCATCGTCTCCATCGCCGCGAGCGCGGCGGCGCAGGCGATGGGGTTGCCGCCGTACGTGCCGCCGAGACCACCGACGTGCACCGCGTCCATCAGCTCCGCCCGGCCCGTGACGGCCGCCAGCGGCAGCCCGCCCGCGATGCCCTTGGCCAGCGTGATCAGATCCGGCTGCACGCCCTCGTGCGCGCAGGCGAACCAGTCGCCGGTGCGGCAGAAACCGGTCTGGATCTCGTCGGCGACGAACACCACCCCGGCCGCCGTCGCCCACTCGCGCAGCGCCGGCAGGAACCCCTCGGCGGGTACGACGAA
This sequence comes from Micromonospora sp. CPM1, assembly GCF_023896895.1. NCBI lineage: Bacteria > Bacillati > Actinomycetota > Actinomycetes > Micromonosporales > Micromonosporaceae > Micromonospora > Micromonospora sp. CPM1. Next base: position 149,716 of record NZ_JAMHIU010000009.1, on the reverse strand, counting down.
ACCGCCCTCGCCCTGGATCGGCTCGATCAGCAGCGCGGCCACGTTCTCCGCGCCCACCTGCTTCTCGATCATCTCGATCGACCGGGCCGCCGCGGTGGCGCCGTCCAGCCCGCCGTCGCGCAGCGGGTACGACATCGGCACCCGGTAGACCTCACCGGCGAACGGCCCGAACCGGTGCTTGTACGGCATGTTCTTCGCGGTCAGCGCCATGGTCAGGTTGGTCCGGCCGTGGTACGCGTGGTCGAACACCACCACCGCGGGCCGCCCGGTCGCGTGCCGGGCGATCTTCACCGCGTTCTCCACCGCCTCGGCGCCGGAGTTGAACAACGCCGAGCGCTTCTCGAAACCACCCGGGGTCAGCGCGTTGAGCTGCTCGCAGACCGCCACGTACGACTCGTACGGCGCGACCATGAAGCAGGTGTGGGTGAAGCGTTCGACCTGCGCGCGTACCGCCTCGACCACGCGCGGCGCGGAGTTGCCCACGTTGGTGACAGCGATGCCGGCCGCGAAGTCGATCCACTCCCGGCCGTCCACGTCGGTGATCGTGCCGCCGCCCGCCCGGTCCACGTACGCGGGAATCGTGCTGCCCACGCCCCGCGCCACCGCCTCCACCCGGCGCTTGTGCAACTCCTCGCTGGTCGCCATCGCCGATCAGCCCTCGATGTTGTGCATGACGTGCTTGACCCGGGTGTAGTCCTCCAGGCTGTAGACCGACAGGTCCTTGCCGTGGCCGGAGTGCTTGAAGCCGCCGTGCGGCATCTCCGAGACGAACGGGATGTGCGTGTTCACCCAGACGCAGCCGAAGTCCAGCCGCCGCGTCATCCGCATGGCCCGGCCGTGGTCGCGCGTCCACACCGAGGCGGACAGGCCGTAGTCGACGCCGTTCGCCCAGCGCACCGCCTCGTCCTCGTCGGAGAACCGCTGCACGGTGATGACCGGCCCGAACACCTCGTCCTGGATGATCTCGTCGGTCTGCCGTACGCCGGAGACCACAGTCGGGGCGTAGAAGAAGCCGCGCTCGCCCACCCGCGACCCGCCGGTGGTGACGTTCGCGTGGTCCGGCAGGCGGTCCACGAAGCCGCTCACCCGGGCGAGCTGGTTGGCGTTGTTCAGCGGGCCGTAGAGCACGTCGGCGTCGTCCGGCGCCCCGGTGCGGGTGTTACGGGCCTGCTCGGTCAGCGCGGCCACGAAGTCCTCGTGGATGCCCGGCCCGGTGAGCACCCGGGTCGCCGCCGTGCAGTCCTGACCCGCGTTGAAGTAGCCGCCCATCGCGATCGCCTCGGCCGCCGCCGCCAGATCCGCGTCGTCGAAGATCACCACCGGGGCCTTGCCGCCCAGCTCCAGGTGCGTCCGCTTCAGGTCCGGCGCCGCCGCGGCGGCGACCTCCATGCCCGCGCGGGTCGAGCCGGTGATCGACACGAGCTGCGGGGTCGGGTGGGAGACCAGCGTACGGCCGGTGTCGCGGTCGCCGCAGACCACGTTGAACACGCCCGGCGGCAGGTGCTCGGCGGCGATCTCGGCCAGCAGCAGCGTCGACACCGGCGTGGTGTCCGACGGCTTCAGCACCACCGCGTTACCGGCCGCCAGCGCCGGGGCGATCTTCCAGACCGCCATCATCAGCGGGTAGTTCCAGGGCGTCACCTGGGCGCAGACGCCGATCGGCTCGCGCCGCACGTACGAGGTGTGCCCGGCCATGTACTCGCCGGCCGAGCGCCCCTCCAGCAGGCGGGCCGCCCCGGCGAAGAAGCGCAGCTCGTCCACCGCCGGCGGCAGCTCCTCGTCGGCGGTGAGCTGCCGGGGCTTGCCGGTGTTGCGGACCTCCGCGTCGACCAGCTCGGCGGCCCGCGACTCCACCGCGTCGGCGAACTTCAGCAGCGCCCGCTGCCGCTCGGCCGGCGTGGTGTCCCGCCAGGTCTCGAACGCGGCGGCGGCGGCCTTCATCGCCGCGTCCACGTCCGCCGCGCCGGAGACCGGGGCCTGGGCGAAGACCTCGCCCGTGCACGGGTCGATCAGGTCGGCGTAGCCGCCGTCCACCGGGTCGACGTACTCGCCGTTGACGAAGTTGCGCAGCTGCTGCTGGTCGCTCATCAGAAGTCTCCGAGAGGGTGGCCGGGGAGAGGGTTAGCGGAGGTTATCGCAATCTGACTGCCATCTTGGCTACTAAATCCGAGGCAGACAAGGGTTTGAGCAACTGTTTCCGCGTGGGCGCCTGTGGTCTAGGCTGCCCGTCGTGGAGCCGAGAGCCTTCTACGTCGCCGGTCGCCCCGCCCACGGCGAGGACGAGCTGACAGTCACCCACCCGTACGACGGGCAGCCGGTGGGGCGTACCACGCTCGCCACGGCCGACCAGGTCGAAGCCGCCGTCGCGGGCGCCGCCCGGGTGGCCGCGGAGGCCGCGGCCCTGCCCGCGCACGCCCGCGCGGCGGCCCTGGAACACGTCTCCCGGCGGCTCGCCGAGCGGGCCGACGAGGTCGCCGCGCTGATCACCGCCGAGAACGGCAAGCCGGTCAAGTGGGCGAAGGCCGAGGTGGGGCGCGCGGTCTCCACGTTCCGCTGGGCCGCCGAGGAGGCCCGCCGCTTCTCCGGCGAGCTGCAACGGCTCGACACCGACCCCGCCGCCACCGGGCGGATCGCCCTGGTCCGGCGCGTGCCGCGCGGGCCGGTGCTCGGCATCACCCCGTTCAACTTCCCGCTCAACCTGGTCGCCCACAAGGTCGCCCCGGCGCTCGCCGTCGGCACCCCGATCGTGGTCAAGCCCGCACCGGCCACCCCGCTCACCGCGCTGCTGCTCGGCGAGATCCTCGCCGAGACCGACCTGCCCGAGGGCATGTTCTCCGTGCTGCCGCTACCGAACGAGCGCGCCGCCGAACTGGTCACCGACCTGCGGCTGCCGGTGGTGTCGTTCACCGGCTCCGGCCCGGTCGGCGCGGCCATCCGCCGGGCCGCGCCGGACAAGCACGTCACGCTGGAACTCGGCGGCAACGCCGCCGCGGTGATCTGCGAGGACTGGGCGGCGGACGAGGACCTGACCTTCGCCGCGCACCGCATCGCCACGTTCTCCAACTACCAGGCCGGGCAGTCGTGCATCGCGGTGCAGCGGGTCTACGTGCACGAATGGCTCTACGACGGCTTCCTGCCCCGGCTCGTCGCGGCGGTGCAGGCGCTGCGCACCGGCGACCCGCGATCCGAGTCGACCGACGTCGGCCCGCTGGTGTCGGTCGACGCGGCGCAGCGCGTCGAGACCTGGGTGGACGAGGCGGTCGCCGCCGGCGCGGTCATCGAGACCGGCGGTCGGCGCGACGGCGCGACCTACCCGCCCACTGTGCTCAGCGGCGTTCCGGCCGACGCGAAGGTGTGCGCCGAGGAGGTGTTCGGGCCGGTGCTGGTGGTCGCCCCGGTCGCGGACGACCGGGCCGCGTTCGCCGCCGTCAACGACTCCGCGTACGGGCTCCAGGCCGGCGTCTTCACCCACCGGCTCGACGTGGCGTTCGACGCCGCGCGCACGCTCGAAGTGGGCGGCGTGATCGTCGGGGACGTGCCGTCGTACCGGGCCGACCAGATGCCGTACGGCGGCACGAAGGGCTCCGGCGTCGGGCGCGAGGGGCTGCGCAGCGCGATGGACGACTACACCGAGCCGCGTGTCACGGTGCTGACCGGCGTGGCCCTCTGATCACTCGTACTCGGCTCGCTCGCCTTCGGCTCACCAGGTGCCGTCGTCGCGGACCCGGGCGGGGGCGCGGCCGAGCAGCAGGGTGGTGAGGGCGGTGTCGATGTCGGCGCCGAGGAACCACTCGCCGGCCTGGTCGAGGGCGAAGATCCGGCCGTGCTCGTCGACCGCGAGGATGCTCTCCTGACGTTCGCTGCCGAGCGGGAAGAGGCGGGCACCCAGGACGGCGGCGAAGTCGGCGAGAGAGTCGGCGGTGTGTGCGGCCCGCAGCGGATTCGTGGTGAACCGGCTGATCCAGACCTGCTCCCCGGGCCCGCGCCGTCGGCTCAGGACGGCCGGGAACGCGGTGAGCGCCGCCTCGGCGGCGGGGAACGCCTCGTGCCGGTGATGCTGGCCCGCGATCGCCTTCGTCTCGGTCATCGCGCCCATCGCGAGTGCCTCGTTGAACATGCTGATCTGCCAGCCGCCGTCCATGAGGGCGTGGGCGACCTCGTCCGGGAAACGCCCAGGTTCGATGACCTCGCACGGCTCCGGTCGCCATTCCTCCACGAAGGCGAGGTCGGACCACGGCAGCACCGCGAACCGCACCAGGAACCGGACGCACGAGTCACAGGGAAGATCTGCTTGCCCGCCCTGAGGATCGCCCGGTTCGCGACTGCGATAGACCTCGATCCGGCTGGTGCCGAGCAGGTCACGCGCGTCCTCGATGGACAGCGGCGGCAGACCGTCGGCGGCGCGGCGGTGGTCGTGCTCGTAGAGCGCGTCGGAGACGACGATCATCTCGGCGTGCCGCTCGCCGCCGCGTACCAGATGCCCTGCGGGCAGCTCGTCCAGATAGGACTGGACCAGCGGGTGGTGACGCACCTCGACGTCGCCCTTCGCGCCATGCGCTACGTGCTGCCGGCCGTCGAGCGTGAGGTGCGCCGCCGCGCCGGGCGTGGGCAGGCGGGTCAGCTCACGCAGCAACTGGGCGGCCGGATCGACGGTACGCGGCGCACGCGGCTCGGCCGGACGCCGCTGCCGGTACATCCGCTCGACCGCCGCCGCCGGCACCCGGGGCCAGGTGGACACCTCGCCGGTCTCCTTGTCGATGACGGTGGTCGGCAGGTCGCCGGGTAGCGCGCGGGCCTCGGTGGACACGATGGAACTCACCACGTAGCCCAGGTCGAACTCCTCGACCTCCGGCGTGCACGGAAAACCGAGACGGTCGGAGTCCCGCCGGGCCCACACGGAGGCGATCTGCTCGGCCTGCTGTCGCTCGATCACCACCTGAAATTACCGGACCCCACGGATTTCGTGGCACCCGGTATGGTCGGCCCTACCCACGGTGACGGAAGGGGAGCGACGGTGGCCGAGAGTGCGGACCGGGATGCGAACCGTGCACTACGCGCGCGATTCGACGAGGTGTACGGCCAATACCAGCGCTTGCGGTCCGGTCTGGACGAACTCCAGACAAAGCTGGCCGAGCTGCGCGTCACCGAACGCTCCGACGACGGCCAGGTGACCGCCGTCGTCGGCGCGCGGGGCGAGCTGATCAGCGTCGAGGTGAGCCCGGCGGCGTTCCACGACCGGGACGCCCGTGCGCTGAGCCGGAAGATCACCGAGACCGTGCTGCGCGCCTCCACCGCGGCGACCACCGCCACCCGCGAGCTGGTGTCCGGCTACCTGCCGCCGGGTTCGCCGTCGGTCGAGTTCCTGCGTACCAATGACTTCGGCGCGCTGCTCGGCCGGGCCGACTCCGTGCTGGCCCGCGGCGAGTGACAGGTGGCCGGGGAGAGATCTGGCTGGACCCGGACCGGGCCCGGCGCGGCGGCGCTGACCTGGCGCTGTCGGGGCGGGCGGTGAGCGCGGCCCGGCGGGAGACGGGCGAGCCGATCGCCGCCGCCGGCGCCCAGCGGCCCTGGGGCCGGGACGACATCGGCGCCGCGTTCGACAAGCACTACCAGGGTTACGCCGAGACGCTGCTGCGCGCGTGGGAGCTTCTCGGCCGGTCGCTGGAGGTGCTCGGGTCGGACGTCGTCCGCTCGGTCACGGCCACAGTGGAGACGGACCTCAGCAACGCCCGTGACCTCGGGACGATCCCACAGCAAGGGCACAACCCCCATCGGCCCCGGCGCTGACCACCGGAGGACCCGCGCGTGAGCATGCTGCCCAGCCCGATCCCGCACCCGCTCGACTTCTGCCCATGGGACCTGCCCGGCTGGATCTACGAGGCGCTCGACTGGGCGGTCGGCGTCGAATGGCCGGAGGGCAACGAGCGCGCCGTCTGGGATCTGGCCGACCAGTGGTACGGCGTGGCAGGCGTCCTGACCCGCCCGCGCGACGACGCGGTCACCGCCGCCGGTGAGGTGAAGAGCGGGTACGGGGGAGTCGGCCTGGTCGCCGGCGCGTTCGACACGGCTTGGCACAAGCTCGCCGAGGGTGAGGACGCGCCGCTGCACGTCCTCGTCGCGGCCACCGACGAGCTGGCGCGGCTGGTCGACTCCTGCGGCTGCGACATCGAGGGCGCGAAGCTCGAAGCCTGGATCGAGCTGGGCATCCTGGTCATCGAGTTGCTGTCCCTGGCGGTCGCCACAGTGCTCACCCTGGGCGCCGCCTCACCGGCGGCGGCCGCCGCGATCACCGCCACGCGGGTGGTGGTGCAGCAGATCTTCAAGCGGCTGGTGGCCCAGCTCGCCCGCAAGGCGGTCAAGCAGGGCCTCAAGGAGGCTGGCGAACGGGCCGCGAAGGAGGTGGCCAAGTCCGGTGTCCGCACGCTGGCCCGGCGGGCCGCGATCGGCGGGCTGCTGGAGGCCGGTCAGGAGGCCGGCACCAGCCTAGGCACGCAGGCGTACCAGAACTCCACCGGCCGGCGGGACGGCCTCGACCTGACCGACGTGAGCACGTCGGCGCTCGGCGGATTCGCCGGCGGCGCGGTCGCGCCGCTGGCCGGGCTGGGCCGGCACGCCAACGGCCGGTTCGCGGAGGTCGGCGAGCGGTTCGGGCGGGAGATGGCCGGAGAGACGCTCGCCGAGACCGCGGCCGGTCTGGCGACCGGCCAGGGCCCGTCGCTGGAGGACCTGGCGCGCGCGGCTGCCTCCGGCGCGACCGGCTCCGCCACCAACCAGGCGGACTCGGCTCTGCAACGCCGCCTCGACGGGCAGCTGAGCGGGTTGACCGTGTCGCCGGTCGGCCTGGACGCGCCGGTCGCCGCCGATCCCGTCGGGCTGATCCCGGCCCAGCGGGCCCCCGAGCCGATCGTCCAGAGCGGCGGCGACACGATGGCGGGGGTCGTTCCCACGCCACCCACGCTCGTCACGCCTCAGCCCGCGAACTCGCACCCGCTCGCCGTGGACCTGCCCCGCCCGACGCCGGAGTCCATGGCGACGCCGCCGCTCAGCGATGCCATCCCGCACGACGTGGCACGTCCGACGGTCGCCACCAGCCCCACGTTGTCCTCGGTGATCACGGACGCGCCCGTCGCCACGCCCCCGTCGACCGGGCCCGGAGTCCACAGCGGCACGGGCCCGGTGGCGACGCCGATCGACCACCCCACGCCGTCCTCGACCAACCCGATTCAGGCGGCAGCCGCACCGGCGACACTCCCTGCACCGCCTGCCGACCACCCGCAGAGCGCGGCGCCACCAACGGCGGACCGCGCCGTCCCCGTCAGCAATGGAGGTCATGCGGGACCGCCTCCGGTCTCACCGGTCAGCCCGCAGACGGGGCCGCATCCGGGAGCGCCGGCGGTCGGGCCCGAGCCCCGACCGGGGCCGAACCCCCGTTTTCCGCTGCTGGAGTCCTTGGCTCCGCATCGCCCTCCTACCGACTCCCCGGGGCCCCACCCGGGCCCGCCCCATGTCCAGGGGTGGTCCCGTGAGACCGCTGAGCAGCGCGCCGCGCGGCTGAAGGCCGATCGGGAGGGTCTGGACCGGCGGCGCTACCAGGGCTATCTGCAGTCCCAACGTGCCTTGCACGAGGAGAACAGACGGGAGGCGCAGATCAGGGAGCTGCGTGATCTCGCCGAACAGCATTACGAGGCCGCGCGTTGGCTCATCATGCAGGCCCACGAACTGCGCCAAGCCGGACGGCACGAGCTCGCCGACCGGCACGTGTGGGAGGGTCGGCGGCGAGAACGCCTGCACTATCGAGCCGTCGACGAGGTGGAGGCGGTCCGTGCCGGCCAGCGTCTGCCGCGCGAGGTGATGGTCGAGGACGACCTCGACTTCTACCGCATCAACGACGACGTGGCCGACCTGGCCGTCGGCGCGGTGGAGACGGCCGACCACTCGGCGCTCACCGGTCACGGGCACCCCGAGCCGATCGACAGATCCCGGCCCTACGGCCGCAGGGGAGGGCTCCGGCCTCCGCTGGCGCTGCACCAGACCGACCTCGAACGGCAGATGCCCCGCAACCCGGACGGCAGCGTGACGCGTACCGCCGATCCCCGGCGCGGCGGCTGGTTCCGCCTCGCGAACGACGGCGGCCCGGCGGCCGACGCGACCCGGGGGATCAACTGCCTCGACTGCACGCTGTCGCTGTTCGAGACCTGGGTCCACGGACGACCACGAGTCGCGGCGCCGCGTACGTTCGACGGCTATCTGCACGGCGACGTGAACCGGCCGGTGGGCGGCGAGGCGGACGGACCGCTTCGCGTCGAGCAGACGACCGGCGGCCGGTTCCAGAACCTCTGCCCGCCGGACCGGCCCGGTGTCACCGGCCGGGAGCGTCAGCTGTTGGTGGACGGCGGTTACCGCGACCTGTACGCGCAGCTCGCGTCGGGTGGCCACGGCAGCTACGCGTTCCTCATCACCAGCTTCGAAGGCGGCGGCTCACACGCGTGGGTGGCGTTGAACCAGAACGGCACGATCCTCTTCCTCGACCCGCAGACGGGACTGGTAGCGGACCGGCCGATCTACCACCACAGCGGCCGTCCGGCAGCCGGCAACGTGGTCGGCGTCGACGCGCTGGTGCTCGGCCCCGACGGGCGGCCGATGCCGCTCACCGGCCGCCCGCCCGGCACCTACAACGTCCTGCCCGAGCCGCTACCCCGTCCGGCGCCGCCACGGCCGCCGGCCCCGCCGCCGATCGCCGACGGCCACGTCCCGGACTTCAACCACGTCCACCTGCTCGGCGAGTCCACCACCATCCACCGCCGAACTGACGGACCGCTGCCGGGCAGCGCGCCGCCCGTCGAGCCGGAACCCGACCGGGTACGCCAGGATCACCGGCAGGCGCACGCCGACCGGATCGCCGCCGGGCTCTACGTGCGCGACGCGCTCGCGCAGAGCGGGAACCTCGACGCCGCCTTCGCCGCCGGGGTGACGCCCGTCGAGCTGGCGCAGCACGCCGACGTGCCGACGCTACGGCGGCTCGTACCCGGGCTGGACGAGGACGCCGCGGCCGACCTCACCCGGTTGTTCGCCGACCCGCGCGTCCAGCGGATGCTCGACCAGAGCTGGGAGGCTCCGCCGCGACGGGAGGAGTTGCTGGCCGAGACGTTGGTGCGGCAGCTCGCGGAGCGGCCCGACCTGGTCCGGATGCTCCTGGCGACACCGGAACTCGCCAACTCGCTGACCGCCCGGCCGCTGACCCTGCACCACCTGGCCACCCACCAGCAGGCCATCGACGTGCTCGGCGAGGTCATGAACGACATTGCCATCCGCGGGGCCGAGGCGGTGATCGCTCCGAAGCCACTGAAGCCCCACCCGACGCCGATCAGCGAAGAGCAGCGGGAACTCGGCGAGCGAGTTGCGAGGCGCGGCCAACGGCGGTTGCAGCTCGGATTCGACAGAGCCCGACGAGATGACGAGGTGTATTGCCTCGCCTACATCGATCGGCTGTACGCGGACGCGGCGGCAGCCCAACCGGAGTTGAATACGCTTGCTGTTGCGCTGGCTGGCGACCAAGGCAGCCCTGATTGGAGGAAGGAACCCAAGAATCGGGACCGTGTACTGGACAAGCTGATCGAGTACGAGAACGACGCGTCCAAGCTCAAGGACTTGGCGGGCGCCAGAGTGCAATTCGACACTCTCGATGCTGTCTACCAGGCACTCGGACGGCTGGCAGCCGACCCGGATGTGGTGATCCTCCATATCAAGGACCGGTTCCTCGATCCACAGGACAGCGGCTACCGGGACCTCTTACTCAATCTTCGGATGTCGAACGGCCACATGGCAGAACTTCGACTGCAGCTCGCTGCAGTCGAGGAGGTCGCGGAATGGGAGCATGCGCTGTACGAAATCCGACGCGACCTAGAAGCGCTGTCCGAGAGTGAAGGCCGGCCGTTGACACAGACAGAACGCGCCATCCGCGACGGACTCCTCCGGCGAGCGCAGAGCGCCTACTGGAGCAGAGCGCAGGAGAGCATCGGGGAGGTGCCGCCGCAGTGAGGCCGGTGGAGGGCTTGACGCTGCCCAAGTTCTTCAACTATTACGACTCTCCCGTGAAGTTGGTCGCGACCGCAGACGGGGGCGTGGCCGGCTGGAGGCTGGCCAAGGACACTGGGGGCTGGCGTGAGGCCAACAACCTCATCGACAAGGTGCTGTTCGGGGGCGGCGACGAGATCTATGAGGTCTCTCCGGAAGAGTTCGTCCAACTCACCGAGCTTGAGAGAAGCCTCTACCTCCAGGGCGACGGGCCGATCTTCGCTCTCTACGAGACCGTCCGGGCGATCGAGGACACGCTCCAGCAGGAACGCCGGTACCCGACTCCCCAGGAGCAGGCGCTGATCCGGGGAGTCCGGCGGCGGACCTTCGTGATGTTCGAGGAGCAGCTCCAACAGGCCGGCGATCCCGCCGCCGACCCCACCATCGCCTCCACCGCCTCCTGACAGCGGCCGGGAACCTCATGCCCTCCACGGAAGGCCCACCCGTGCCCTACGTGCCGCCCGCCGACGTGGCCGAGGCGAGACGCGTACAGGAGGAGTTGCGGTCCCGGGTGGACCTGACCGGGCCCGGTCCCGCCGCGCCCGCGACGGTGGCCGGGCTGGACGTGGCGTACGCGCCCGACGGTGACCTGCTCGCCGCCGCCGTCACGGTCCTGGACGCGGCCACCCTCGACGTGGTGGACGAGGCGGTGTGCGTGGGGCGGCCCGCCTTCCCCTACGTGCCGGGGCTGTTCGCGTTCCGGGAGATGCCGGCGTTGCTCGCCGCGCTGGACCGGCTCACCACCCGTCCGGAGCTGCTGGTCTGTGACGGGCACGGGCTGGCGCACCCGCGCCGGTTCGGGCTGGCCTGTCACCTGGGCCTGGTGACCGGGCTGCCGACGATCGGGGTGGGTAAGACGCCGCTCGTCGGCTCGTGGACGGGGCCCGGCCCCGAGCGTGGGGACAGCGCCGACCTGTGTGACGAGGGCGACGTGGTCGGGCGGGTGCTGCGGACTCGGGACGGTGTGCGGCCGGTCTTCGTGAGCGTCGGGCACCGGATGGGGTTGGACAACGCGGTGGACCGGGTACTGGCACTGACGCCCCGGTACCGGCTGCCGGAGACCACCCGTACGGCCGACCGGCTGTGCCGGCGGGCGCTCGCCGAGGCAGGCGCATCGGGCGGTGACCTGGGCGGGCGGTGATCGCGTGGCGCGGCACACATGTGGCGTGCTCGATGCGCGGGTGCCCGGAGGGGCCGGTAGTAACCTGACCGGCGGATCCGGTCCGGACGCAACGGTGAGGTGGAGATGTCGGCAGGGCGGCACGCGGCGCGATGGGCCATGGTCGGCGCGCTGCTGGGTGGCCTGATCGCCGTCCCGGCGTCACCGGCGTCGGCCCGCGACGACCGGGTGGGACTGCGCTCGGCGAAGAGCTTCACCGCCGGTGGCCCGCCGGGCACGGTGGCGGTCGAGGTGCGTAAGCGCACCGACGGCTGCGTGCAGTTGCGTACCGCGGTCGGGCTCCGGTTGGAGGGCCTGCGGGCGGACCAGGTCCGGGTGCAGGTGGCGTCCGGGGGCCGATGGGTGCCGGTGCAGGTCTCCGGGGACGGCGCCGTCGCCACCGCTGCGGTCGCGCCGGTCGACCGGCCGTTGTGCAAGGGCAAGGGCGTCACCGTCCGCTACCGGTTGTCCTTCCTGGCCGGGGCCGTCGGCGGGCGGCTGGAACTGGCCGCCGAGGCGAGCGCCGCGAACGGCGACGTGCTCGACCGGGCCGGTGGCTCCGCCCGGCTGGTCGGTGCCCCGCGGACGCCGAGCCCCAGCCCGTCCCGCAAGCCCTCGCCGACGCCCAGCGCGAGCGAGACCACGGCGGCCGAGGTGACCGGCACGTCGCCGGTGGCCGCCGCCGTCGCCCCGGCCACCGCCGCGGTCGACGACTCGTCGTTCGGAGGTTCCATGATCATGTGGTTCGGTATCGGGCTGGTGCTCGTCGGCGCCGCCCTCATCGTCCTGCTGCTGCGCCGCAACCGCGCCGACCGGACCGGCGGCGGGCACTCCGCCGACCTTCCGCCGGTCCCGCTGCCGCGCAGCACCACCACCTACCGCTCCGGCGCGCCCGGACCGGCCCCCACGGTGTACGGGGGCGCGACGCCGCCCCGCCCGGCCGGCAACGTGTACGGCGCGCCCGCGGCCGCCCCCGCATCACCGGCGCCGACGGGCGCGGACGCGACCAGCGTCCTGCCTCCACCCCCGCCCCCGGCGGGCGGGGACGCGACGAGCGTTCTGCCCCGCTTGCCGGACTGAGCCGGAACCCGACCGGCTCCCGGGGTTACCGTGACGGTGGGTGGTCGCGTCGTGGCCCGGTAGCCGCCACCTGCCCGACCGGAGGACGGAACACCGGGGCCGAACGGGGCCCGGTGCCGGGGCCGCTCGGCCGATAAGATCGCGTGCGCCGACCGGCACCGCCGACCGGTGAGACCGCATACGTGGAAGGAGCCGCGCCGTGGCCCTGGACCCGCAGTTGCTCGACATCCTCGCCTGCCCGGACACGCACCACGCCCCGCTCGACTACGACGCGCAGGCGCAGACGCTCACCTGCACCGAGTGCGGTCGCATCTTCGAGGTCCGGGACGACGTCCCGGTGCTCCTGCTGGACGAGGCGCGCGGTGGACCCGCCGCCGACGAGGCGCGGGGCGGGTCGTCGCGGTGATGGAGGGTACGGCCGGGGTCAGCGGCCACCGGCGCGCCGACGAGGCCCTGCTGGACGACGCGGCGCAGCTCTCCGAGCGGGATCCGGGCGGCATGCTCCGGCACACCGCGTCGGCGGGCGCCCAGGTGCGCGAGTCGGCGGCGCTGGCCGCCGAGGCGAACCTGTCCGTGCTCGCCGACGACGGACGGCCCCGCGCGGTGGTCATCGCCGGCATCGGCACCGCCGGGCGTACCGGTGACGTGCTGGCCACCGTCGCCGGGCCGCGCTGCCCGGTGCCGGTCATCCCGCACCGCAGCGCCGGCGTGCCCGGCTGGGTGGGCGCGGCGGACGTGGTCATCGCGGTGAGCGCGTCCGGTCGCAGCCCGGAGGCGCTGGGCGCGGCCGAGGCGGCGCACCGGCGCGGCGCCCGGCTGGTCGCGGTCGGCGCGCCCGACTCGCAGCTCCAGTCGGTGGCGGAGCGGGCCCGTGCGCCGTTCATCCCGGTGCCCCGGCGCGCGCCGGCCCGGGCCAGCCTCTGGGCGCTCACCGTGCCGGTTCTGCTGGCCGCCCGTACCCTCGGGCTCGTGAAGGTCAACGAGGCGGATCTGGCCGAGACGGCGGCCCGGCTGGACGCCGATGCCGATCGATGCCGGCCGACCGCCGAGTCCTTCGTCAACCCGGCGAAGTCGCTGGCGCTCGGGCTGTCCGGTTCGATCCCGATCGTGTGGGGTTCGTCCCCGCTGGCCACCGTGGCCGCCCGGCGGTTCGGTGACACGCTGTCCGCCAACGCCCGCTACCCGGTGGTCGCCGGTGCGCTGGGCGAGGCGGGCCGGGGCCGCGTCGGCCTGCTCGACGGGGTGTTCGGCGGCCTGGCCGAGGGCGAGCGGGACATCTTCGCCGACCCGGGCGTCGACGAGTCCGACGGCACCCGGCTGCGGCTGGTGCTGCTGCGCGACGGCGGGCTCAACGCCGACGACGACACCGACGAGCCGCTGGCGGTCGAGGAGCGCCGCGCGGACGCGGTGCAGACGCTCGCCGAGCGGCGCGGGGTGCGCTGCGACGTGGTGACCGCCGAGGGCGGTTCCGCGCTGGAGCGGCTCGCGTCGCTGGTCGCGGTCCCCGACTTCGCCTCGATCTACCTCGCCCTGGCACACGGGCTGGACCCGATGGCGGTACCGGCCATCACGGAGATGAAGGAGCTGGCGAACCAGTGACCACACGGGGCATCGAGCGAGGCGGGGAATGAGCGCAAACGGGGGCACCAAGGCGATCGTCGCCGCCCTGGCGGCGAACCTCGGCATCGCCGTCACCAAGTTCATCGCGTTCGCCCTGACCGGCTCGTCGTCGATGCTTGCCGAGTCGATCCACTCGGTTGCCGACTCGGGCAACCAGGGTCTGCTGCTGATCGGCGGCCGGCGGGCCAAGCGGCAGGCCACGCCGCAGCACCCGTTCGGGTACGGCCGGGAGCGCTACATCTACGCCTTCATCGTGGCGATCGTGCTGTTCAGCATCGGTGGCCTGTTCGCGCTCTACGAGGCGTACCACAAGGCGTCCGACCCGCACCCGATCGACAGTTGGCAGTGGGTGCCGGTGGCGGTGCTGGTCGCGGCGATCGTGATGGAGAGTTTCTCCTTCCGTACCGCGATCAAGGAGTCCAACCTGGTTCGGGGCAACCAGACCTGGGTCCGGTTCATCCGCCGGGCCAAGGCGCCGGAGCTGCCGGTGGTGCTGCTGGAGGACTTCGGCGCGCTGGTCGGTCTGGTCTTCGCGTTGTTCGGCGTCGGCATGACGCTGATCACCGGCAACGGCATGTGGGACGCGGCGGGCACCGCGATGATCGGCGTCCTGCTCGTGGTCATCGCGGTCACGCTGGCGATCGAGACCAAGAGCCTGCTGCTCGGCGAGGGCGCCGAGGAGGGCGAGCTGACGAAGATCGAGCAGGCCGTGACGAACGGTCCCGAGGTCGAGCGGATCATCCACATGAAGACGCTCTACCTCGGCCCGGAGGAGCTGATGGTGGCCGCGAAGATCGCCGTGCCGGCCTGGGAGACCGCCCAGGACCTGGCGCGCGACATCAACGCGGTCGAGGCGCGGATCCGCCGCGAGGTGCCGACCGCCCGGGTGATCTACCTGGAGCCGGACATCTACTCGCCGGAAGCCGAGCGGGCCGGCACCGGGCAGGCGGCGGACACCGCCGTCCCGGAGGCCGTGACCAGTGGCGGGACGCACGCGGCCGACGAGGTGGCCGGGCGGCCCGGGAGCTGACCGATGGAGTTGTTGCAGGGCCGGATCCGTGACTACGCCTGGGGCTCGCGCACCGCGATCGCCGAGTTGCAGGGGCGGCCGGTGCCGAGCAACGGGCCGGAGGCGGAGCTGTGGCTGGGCGCCCACCCGGGCGCCCCGGCCACCGTGCAGCGCGACGGCCGGCCGGTCAGTCTCACCGAACTGCTGGTGGCCGAGCCGGGCCACTGGCTGGGTGAGCGGCTGGTCGGCCGGTTCGGCACCCGGCTGCCGTTCCTGCTGAAGGTGCTCGCCGCCGACGCGCCGCTGAGCCTCCAGGCCCATCCGGACGCCGAGCAGGCCCGCGCCGGGCACGCCGCCGACGTGGGGCGGGTCAACTACGTCGACCCGTACCACAAGCCGGAGCTGCTGGTGGCGCTCTCGGACTTCGACGCGCTGTGCGGCTTCCGCGACCCGGGGGAGTCGGCGGCGGCGATCGCCGCGTTCGGCGTACCCGCGTTGGAGCCCGTCGTGGCGGCGTTGCGCGACGGGCCGGCGGGGCTGCGGGAGGCGGTACGTCTGCTGTTGAGCTGGCCCCAGGCGGAGCGCGCCGGGCTGGTGGCGGCCGTGCTGGCGGCGGCGGAGGCCGGGCCGGCCTCGGCGGACGCCGAGCTGGTCCGCACGCTGGCGTCGGGCTATCCGGCCGACCCGGGCGTGGTGGTGGCATTGCTGCTGCACCACGTCCGGCTGGCGCCCGGCGAGGGCATCTGGATGCCGGCCGGGAACCTGCACGCCTACCTGCGCGGCACCGGCGTCGAGATCATGGCGGCCAGTGACAACGTGCTGCGCGGTGGGCTGACCCCGAAGCGGGTCGACGTGGCCGAGCTGCTGCGGGTGCTCCGGTTCGAGGTGCTGACCCAGCCGGTGCTGCGGCCCGAGCAGGTGGAGCCGGGGGTGCAGACCTGGCCGGTGCCGGTGGAGGACTTCGCGCTGCACCGGGTCGAGGTGACCGCCGGGTCGCCGGGGGTGCGGCTGACGCTGTCCGGGCCGCGGGTGGTGCTCTGCCGGGCCGGGAAGCTGACCGTGGACGACGGCGTGGGTGTGGTCACGCTGGACGCGGGTCAGGCCGCGGTCGGCACGGCGGCCGGTGGCCCGCTCACGGTGGGCGGGGCGGGCGAGGCGTTCGTCGCCACTTGCGGCATGCACTGATCCGCGCAAGTCCGACTTTTCCGAAATAGCTTGACGGCCACGCTGCGTGGTGTGACTCTATGGGTACGCAGCGTTGTCGCGACGAAGGTCCGGTGACGTGCGGGGGAACCAAACCGGGGGGATGCGCGGGGCGGCCGGGCCGTGAGTGGAAAGTCCGCTCACGACCGACCGCCCCGTGCGCTGTCCGCCGACCGGCCGATTGCGCGGTCGGCCAACCGGGCACGGGCCGAGTGGCCCGCGAGCGTAAGGTGGAAGGCTGCGCACCACCATCGTTCGACAGGAGCTTCCATGACCAGCACCCTCCCGGCGGCCTCCAGCGGCGCGTCGTCGCAGGCCCGGCCGAGCACCCTCGCCGAGGGCGACTACAAGGTGGCGGATCTGTCGCTCGCCGCGTTCGGGCGCAAGGAGATCCGGCTCGCCGAGCACGAGATGCCCGGCCTGATGGCGATCCGGCGTGAGTTCGCCGAGGCCCAGCCGCTGGCCGGCGCCCGCATCACCGGTTCGCTGCACATGACCGTCCAGACCGCCGTCCTGATCGAGACCCTGGTCGCGCTCGGCGCGCAGGTCCGCTGGGCGTCCTGCAACATCTTCTCCACCCAGGACCACGCCGCCGCGGCGATGGTGGTCGGCCCCGAGGGCACCCCGGAGGCCCCGGCCGGCGTGCCGGTCTACGCCTGGAAGGGCGAGACGCTGCCGGAGTACTGGTGGTGCACCGAGCAGGTGCTCAACTGGCCGGACGGCCAGGGCCCGAACATGATCCTCGACGACGGTGGCGACGCCACCCTGCTCGTCCACAAGGGCGCCGAGTTCGAGAAGGCCGGCGTCGTGCCGCCGGTCGAGTCCGCCGACTCCGAGGAGTACGCGGTCATCCTCGAACTGCTGCACCGCTCGCTGGCCGAGGACGGCCGGCGCTGGACCCGGATCGCCGCCGGCATCAAGGGCGTCACCGAGGAGACCACCACCGGTGTGCACCGGCTCTACGAGATGCACCGCGCCGGCACGCTGCTCTTCCCGGCCATCAACGTCAACGACTCGGTGACCAAGAGCAAGTTCGACAACAAGTACGGCTGCCGCCACTCGCTCATCGACGGCATCAACCGCGCCACGGACGTGCTGATCGGCGGCAAGATGGCTGTCGTCATGGGCTACGGCGACGTGGGCAAGGGCTGCGCCGAGTCGCTGCGCGGCCAGGGCGCCCGGGTCGTGGTGACCGAGGTCGACCCGATCTGCGCGCTCCAGGCGGCGATGGACGGCTACCAGGTCGCCACGCTCGACGACGTGGTGGAGCAGGCCGACATCTTCATCACCGCCACCGGCTGCTTCGACGTCATCACCAACGAGCACATGGCCCGGATGAAGCACCAGGCCATCGTGGGCAACATCGGCCACTTCGACAACGAGATCGACATGGCCGGCCTGGCCAAGCGCAGCGACGTGACCCGGGAGAACATCAAGCCGCAGGTCGACGTGTGGCGCTTCGACGACGGCCACGCCATCATCGTGCTCTCCGAGGGCCGCCTGCTGAACCTGGGCAACGCGACCGGCCACCCGAGCTTCGTGATGTCGAACTCGTTCGCCAACCAGACGATCGCCCAGATCGAGCTGTTCACCAAGACCGAGGAATACCCGATCGGCGTCTACGTGCTGCCCAAGCACCTGGACGAGAAGGTCGCCCGGCTGCACCTGGACGCGCTCGGCGCGAAGCTGACCACGCTGACCAAGGAGCAGGCCGCCTACCTGGGCGTCTCCCCGGAGGGCCCGTTCAAGTCGGACCACTACCGCTACTGAGTTCCACGCTCGGAGAAGGGACCGGGTTCGGCCGCCGCGCGGCCGTCCCGGTCCTTTTTCGCGTACGGGGGAAGGCCGGCAGGTGCCGAACCGGGTGACGTTACAGCGATCAGCTTGACGTTTGCTGTGAACAGGAGCAAGGTATGCCTGCCCTAACTAAGCGACGACGGAGTGCTGATGTTCGCCACGTACCTGATCGGCCTGCGCGAGGGCCTGGAAGCGACGCTCGTGGTCAGCATCCTCGTCGCCTTCCTGGTCAAGTCGCAGCGCCGGGACCGGCTGCCGCAGGTGTGGGCCGGCGTCGGCCTGGCCGTGGCGCTCTCCGTCGGCTTCGGCTCCCTGATCCAGTACACGTCCACCTCGCTGCTGCGCACCTCCGAGTCGCGCGAGCTGTTCGAGGCGGTCACCTCGGTCGCCGCGGTGGTCTTCGTGACCTGGATGATCTTCTGGATGCGCCGGGCCGCCCGCACCATCGCCGGTGAGCTGCGCGGCAAGCTCACCGACGCGCTCGCGGTCGGTTCCCTGGCCGTGGCCGGCATGGCGTTCCTCGCCGTGATCCGCGAGGGCCTGGAGACCGCGCTGATCTTCTACGCCGCGGCCGAGAGCGCGGCCGGCGGCACCGGTCCCGGCTCGCTGCTCGCCCTGGCCGGCGGCATCGCCACCGCCGTCGTGATCGGATTCCTGCTCTACCGCAGCGCGGTACGGATCAACCTGAGCCGGTTCTTCACCTGGACCGGCGCGCTGCTCATCCTGGTCGCCGCCGGCATCCTCAAGTACGGCGTGCACGACTTCCAGGAGGCCGGCGTGCTGCCCGGCCTGAACGACCTCGCCTTCGACATCTCCAACACGCTCGACCCGGGCTCCTGGTACGGCGCGCTGCTCGCCGGCATGTTCAACGTCACCGCCGCGCCGACGGTGCTGGAGCTGGTCGCCTGGGTCGCGTACGCGGTGCCCGTGCTCGTCCTCTTCCTGCGCAAGCCGTCCCAGCCCGCGAAGCCCGCCGAGCCCGCTCACCCGACGCCGCCCGCCGAGCCGGTGCCGGCCGACGTCGCCGCCGTCCCGTCCCCCCGCTCCTGACCCGCCCGTCCCCGAGGAGACCCCGCACGATGCGTACCACTCGACTCGTCGCGCCCGCCGTCGCCGGGCTGCTCGCCGTCGCCGGACTGGCCGGCTGCGGGGGCGGTGACGACGCCGACGCCACGAACGGCGGGCCGATCGCCGTCAAGGCCACCGACACCGTCTGCGAGGTCGGCGACACCGAGATCGACGCCGGTCAGGTGACCTTCAAGGTGACGAACACCGGTTCCAAGGTCAACGAGTTCTACGTCTACGCGGCCGGTGACCGGGTGATGGGCGAGGTGGAGAACATCGCCCCCGGCCTCAGCCGCGAGCTGCGGGTCGAGCTGACCGCCGGCACGTACGAGACGGCCTGCAAGCCGGGGATGAGCGGCCGCGGCATCCGGGGCGCGCTGAAGGTCTCCGGCACCGCGGCGACTGTCGCCCCGGACGCCGCGCTGACCCAGGCCACCGAGAGCTACCAGCGGTACGTGCGCAGCCAGACCGCCGCGCTGCTGACGAAGACCGAGGAGTTCGTGGCGGCGGTCAAGGCGAACGACGTGGCGAAGGCCAAGGCGCTGTACCCGGTGGCCCGCACCTACTGGGAGCGGATCGAGCCGGTCGCGGAGAGCTTCGGCGACCTCGACCCGAAGATCGACGGCCGCGAGGAGGTGATCGAGGAGGGCATGGAGTTCACCGGCTTCCACCGGATCGAGAAGGACCTCTGGACCACCGGGGACGTGAGCAGGGACGGCCCGATCGCCGACCGGCTCCTGGTCGACGTGAAGGCGATCGTCGCCAAGGCGGACGCCGAGAAGCTCACCCCGCTCCAGCTCGCCAACGGCGCCAAGGCGCTGCTCGACGAGGTCGCCAGCGGCAAGATCACCGGCGAGGAGGAGCGCTACTCGCACACCGACCTCTGGGACTTCAACGCCAACCTGGAGGGCTCGAAGGCGGCGATCGCCGCGCTGCGCCCGGCGCTGGAGCAGCGCGCACCCGACCTGGTCAAGCAGCTCGACAGCGAGTTCGCGAACGTGGAGACCACCCTCGGCAGGCACCGGGCCGGCGACGGCTGGAAGCTGCACACCCAGCTCGGCAAGGCCGAACTGAAGGAGCTGTCGGACGCGGTGAACGCGCTGGCCGAGCCGGTCAGCAAGGTCGCGGCGGCAGTCGCGCGATGACCGGCCCGGCCGGAGGCGACGCGACGAGCGAGCCGAACAACCGGCGGACCGGCCGCGGCCTGTCCCGGCGCCGCGCGATGACCCTGGCCGGCGTCGGCGTGGCAGGCGTCGCCGGGGTGGCGGGCGCCGCCGGTGCCCTGCTCGCCGGCGGGAACGAGGCCTCCGCCACCGGATCGGCGGCCGGTTCCGTGCCGTTCCTCGGCGAGCACCAGGCCGGCATCACCACCCCGGCCCAGGACCGGCTGCACTTCGTCGCGTTCGACGTGGTCACCAAGGACCGGGACCGGCTGGTCGCGATGCTCCAGGAGTGGACCGCCGCCGCGGCCCGGATGACCGCCGGCAAGGACGCCGGGGTCATCGGCGCGGTCGGCGGCATGCCGGAGGCCCCGCCGGACGACACCGGCGAGGCGCTCGGACTGCCCCCGTCGCAGCTCACCCTCACCGTGGGATTCGGGCCGTCGCTGTTCCGCGACGCGCAGGGCCGCGACCGCTTCGGCATCGCCGCCCGGCGTCCGGCCGCCCTCGCCGACCTGCCGCACTTCGCTGGGGACGCGCTGCGGCCGGAGCTGTCCGGCGGCGACCTCTGCGTCCAGGCCTGCGCCAACGATCCGCAGGTGGCCGTGCACGCCATCCGCAACCTGGCCCGGATCGGCATGGGCGTGGTGAGCGTCCGCTGGTCGCAGCTCGGCTTCGGGCGTACCTCGTCGACGTCGCGGGACCAGGCCACACCCCGCAACCTGTTCGGCTTCAAGGACGGCACCGCCAACCTCAAGGCCGAGGACGCCGGCCTGCTCCGCGATCAGCTCTGGGTGCAGCCCGGCGACGGTCCGGACTGGATGACCGGCGGCTCCTACCTGGTCACCCGGAAGATCCGGATGCTGATCGAGACGTGGGACCGCAGCCCGCTGGCCGAGCAGGAGACGATCGTCGGCCGGACCAAGGGCAGCGGCGCGCCGCTGGGCCGCCGCGACGAGTTCGACGAGCCGGACTTCGCCGCCAAGGGCGACGACGGCGAGCCGCTCATCGCCGACACCGCGCACGTACGGCTGGCCCACCCGGACCAGAACGACGGCGCCCGCCTGCTGCGCCGCGGCTACAACTTCGTGGACGGTTCGGACGGGCTGGGCCGGCTCGACGCCGGCCTGTTCTTCATCGCCTACCAGCGGGATCCGCGCCGGCAGTTCGTGCCGATCCAGACCCGGCTGGCCCGCAACGACGCGATGAACGAGTACCTGCGGCACGTCTCCAGCGGCCTGTTCGCCTGCCCGCCCGGCGTACGCGACGCCGCCGACTGGTGGGGGCGGGCGCTGTTCGCCTGAGCCCGGCTCAGCGGCGTACCGGATCGGGGCCCGCGTCCGGGACGGCGGACCGCAACCGGCCGTCGACCGGCGCGGCGGGACGCAGGGCGGCCGGCGCGACGGCGTGCGGCACCGTGGCCGGGGCCGGGACCAGCTCCGGCCAGAGCGCGGCGGTGACCGCCCGGGTCCGGCCCAGCCGGAGCGCGGCCCGGCGCCCCCGCTCGGCCAGCACCGCCGACAGGTAGACCGAATCCGGCGCGGCCCACGGCGGAGGCGGCGAGGTGACCGCAGCGACCTCCGCCCACAGCGCCCGGCCCAGCCGGAAACGGTCCGGCTCGGCGAGCTGGGGCAGCCGGTCCAGGTACTGCCGGGCGGCCAGCGCCAGCCCGTCGTCCAACCGGGTCAGGTCGAGCGTGGTCGCCCAGGCCAGCAGCGGCGGCGGAGCCGGCGGCAGCGGCCGCCACAGCGCGGCGCCCCGGCTGTGCACCACGAGCGTGCCGGCGACCAGGTCGCCCAGCCGCCGGCCGCGCGGGTCGGTGAGCATCACCGTGACGCTCGCGACCCAGCTCAGCAGCGGCAGCACCAGACCGGGCCACTCCACCGCGACGCCGACGAGCGCCCGGGTCAGCGACTGGCCCACCCCCACCGGGCCGCCGTCGGCCCGCACCACGCGCAGCCCCACGGCCAGCTTGCCCACCGTCCGGCCACCGGCGAAGCGTTCCATCACCACCGGATAGCCGAGCAGGACCAGCACCAGCAGCAGAGTCTGGAGCGCGCCGGCCAGCGCGGTGTCGAGGACGTCGCCCAGCAGGGCGAGCGCGACCATCGCCAGCACCGCGCCGAGCACCAGGAACAGCGCGAGCTGGATCACGGCGTCGATCAGCAGGGCGAGCACCCGGGAGCCCAGCCGGGCCACCCGGACGTCCAGCTCCACCGCCTCGCCGCTGACCAGACCGGCGTCGGCCCAACGGGGCGGTGGGGGAGGTTGCGCGCGCACCCCGACAGTGAACACCATGGACGCCGAACGGGGGAGGGTGAGTGGATCTCGACGCGTACGTGGCCGAGCACGGCGCCGAATGGCGGCGGCTGGAACACCTGACCGGCCGGCGTCGCCTCGACGCGGCCGAGGTCGACGAACTGGTGGCGCTCTACCAGCGCAGTGCCACGCACCTCTCCGCGCTGCGCGCCCGGGCGCCCGAGCCGGCGCTGGTGAACCGCCTGTCCCACCTGGTCCTCGCGGCTCGCGCCCGGGTCACCGGCCGTCCCCGGCCGTCCTGGGCGGCGGTGGGCCGGTTCCTGGCCGCCGACCTGCCCGCCGCCCTCTACCGGGCCTGGCCCTGGTGGTGCGGCGTGGCTACGGCGTTCAGCGCCCTGAGCGCCTTCCTCATCTGGTTCGTCGCGGTCAACCCGGACACCGCCGCCGCGTTCGTCGGCCCCGAGGCGGCGCGGCAGCTCGTGGACTCCGGTTTCGCCGGCTACTACACCGAGTTCGCCGCGCCCACGTTCGCGTTCCACCTGTGGACGCACAACGCCTGGCTGGCCGCCCAGTGCCTGGCCGCCGGCGTGCTCGTGATTCCGGTGCTCTGGCTGCTGTGGCAGAACGCGCTCAACATCGGCGTGGTCGGCGGCGTGATGATCTCCTACGGCCGGGCGGACGTCTTCTTCGGCATGATCACCCCGCACGGGCTGCTGGAGCTGACCGGCATCTTCGTCGCCGCCGGGGTCGGACTGCGGACCGCCTGGGCGTGGATCGCCCCGCCCGCGCACCTCGGGCGCGGCCGGGCGGTCGCCGAGGCGGGGCGGCTCGCCGCCGTGGTCGCGGCCGGCCTGGTCGGCGTCTTCGCGGTCTCCGCGCTGATCGAGGCGTTCGTGACCCCGGCGCCGGTGCCGATCCCGCTGCGGGTGGCCGCCGGCGCCGCCGTGTGGCTGGCGTTCCTGGCGTACGCGCTGGTGCTCGGCCGGCGCGCGGTCAGAGCTGGCCGAGGGACTTGAGCCGCAGATAGGTGTCGGCGACGGCCGGGGCCAGCCGGTGCCCCGGTACGTCCACCACGGTCACCCCGTAGCGCGACAGGGCGGCGCGCACCCGGTCCCGTTCGGCCAGCGCCCGCCACGCCGACGCGGCCGCGTACGGGTCGTCCGGGCCGGCCGGGGTGGCGGTGGCGAGCCGGTTCAGCACCGGGTCACCGGCGGCGGCCAGCACCACCCGGTGCCGGGTCGCCAGCCGGGGCAGCACCGGCAGCAGCCCTTCGCCGATCGCGCCCGCCTCCAGCGCGGTGAACAGCACCACCAGGCTGCGCTGCCGCTCCCGGCGCAGCACCTCGGCGGCGATCAGCTCGAAGTCGGTCTCGGCCAGCGCGGGTTGCAACGGCGCCACCGCGTCGACCAGCCGGGCGAGCAGCGCCGGCCGGCCGCTGCCGGTCACCCGGGCCCGGATCTCGGTGTCCGCCGCCAGCAGGTCCACCCGGTCACCGGCCCGGGCGGCGAGCGCGGTGAGCAGCAGCGCCGCGTCGATGGCGGTGTCGAGCCGGGGCTCGTCGCCGAGGCGTACCGCCGACGTGCGGCCGGTGTCCAGGACGCAGACCAGGCGGCGGTCCCGCTCCGGGCGCCACGTGCGCACCAGCACGTCGGCCCGGCGGGCGCTGCCCCGCCAGTCGATCGAGCGGACGTCGTCGCCCACCGCGTACTCGCGGAGCGTGTCGAACTCGGTGCCGTGACCGCGCCCCCGGGTGACCTGCACACCGTCGATGACCCGCAGCCGGGCCAGCTTCTCCGGCAGGTGCCGGCGCGAGTCGAAGCGCGGCAGCACCCGCAGCGTCCACTGCGGTGTGGCGGGTGCCCCGGCGCGCTGCCGGGCACCCAGGCGCATCGGCCCGAGCGAGCGTACGGTCAGCGCCACCGCCGGCCGGTCGCCGCGCCGGGTCGGGGTGAGCCGGACCGGCAGCGTGGCGGTGCCACCGGGCGGCACGGTGAGCAGGTGATCCGGCGGCACGTCGGGGCGCGCCCCGGCCGAGGGCACCCAGGCGTCGCGTACCTGGGCGTACAGCGTGCGGTCGGTCGGGTTGGCCAGGTGCAGCGTGACGGTGGCGGTGCCGCCGAGGCGGACCGTCCGCTCGCCGGAGCGGGTGACCGTGAGCGCGTCCGGCGGGACCGCCATCGCCCGGTCGAGCAGCACCAGCAGCAGCACCGCCGCGGTCAGCACGGCGACGCCGAGGAACGGCGCCGGCCAGGCCGGCAGGGTCAGCGCGCCCACCCCGAGCAGCAGACCCGCCCGCCAGGTCATCGCGGCGTCGGCACGGTGGCCAGCACCGAGTCCAGCACGGCGTCGACTGTGACGCCCTCCAGCTCCGCCTCCGGACGCGGGCGCAGCCGGTGCCGCAGCGTGGGCCGGGCGACCGCCTTCACGTCGTCCGGGGTGACGTGGCCGCGGCCGGCCAGCCAGGACCACGCCTTCGCGGCGTTGAGCAGCGCGGTGGCGCCCCGCGGGGACGCGCCCAGCTCCAGCGCCGGGGCGGACCGGGTGCCCCGGCACAGGTCCACGATGTAGCCGAGCACCGGCTCGGCCACGTGCACCATCCGCACCTCGGCCCGGGCGGCGGCCAGGTCCGACGCGTCGGCCACCGGGCGTACGCCCGCGGCACGCAGGTCGCGCGGGTCGAAGCCGGCGTGGTGCGCGCGCAGCACGCCCAGCTCCTCCTCCCGCTCCGGCAGCGGCACCGTCAGCTTGAGCAGGAAACGGTCGAGCTGCGCCTCGGGCAGCGGGTAGGTGCCCTCGTACTCGACCGGGTTCTGGGTGGCCGCGACGATGAACGGGTCGGGCAGCGGACGGCGCTCGCCCTCGACGGAGACCTGCCGCTCCTCCATCACCTCCAGCAGCGCCGACTGCGTCTTGGGCGGGGTGCGGTTGATCTCATCGGCGAGCAGCAGGTTGGTGAAGACCGGCCCCTCCCGGAACGTGAACGCGGCGGTGCGCTGGTCGAAGATCAGCGAGCCGGTGACGTCGCCGGGCATCAGGTCGGGGGTGAACTGCACCCGCTTGGCGTCCAGGTCGAGCGCGGCGGCCAGCGTCCGCACCAGCAGAGTCTTGGCCACCCCCGGTACGCCCTCCAGCAGCACGTGCCCCCGGCAGAGCAACGCGATCACCAGGCCGGTGACCACGGCGTCCTGCCCGACGACGGCCTTGGCGACCTCGGCACGCAGCCGGTGCAGGGCGGCGCGGGCGCCGGACGGGGCGGTGGTCGTGACGGGTCCGGTCACCGGGGGTCTCCTTCGCTGGGATGCGGGGCCAGGGTACGGGTCAGGGCGTCCAGTTCGCGGGCCAGCTCCAGCAGCTCGCGGTCCTTCTCCGGGGCGGGGCCGTAGAGCAGGCCGGCCACCCGTTCCGGGTCGGCGCCGGCGCGCTCGGCGACCCGGGCGGCCACCTCGTCGTCGGGCGTGCCCGGGGGCAGGTTGAGCCGGGTCACCAGCCGGTCCAGCGCGGCGGCGCGCAGCGTCCCGGCGACGGTGTCCCGGGCGCCGGCCCGGCGGTAGAGCCGCGCCCGGCCGCGTACCGTCTCGGCGGACCGGACGGTCACCGGCAGCGGCTCCGACACCGGCGGCCCGAGCCGGCGGGCCCGCCACAGCACCACCAGCAGGCCGGCCAGGGCGAGCTGCACCAGGAGCGCCCAGAACCAGGGCGGGAAGGCGCCCCAGAGCGGGTTCTCCCGCGGCGGGTCGGCGCGCTCGGGCGGGTCGGGCCGTTCCGACCCGCCGCTGCCGGCCGGGGCGGGCTCCTCGGTGAACGGTTCCGGGGACCAGCTCGGGCGCGTCGGGGCCGGCGCCGGCTCGGGCAGGTCGAGCCAGACCAGCGGGCGGTCGCCGCCGAGCAGGCCGGTGGCGAGGGCCTCGTTGCCCCACTCGCCGATCCGGTCGTTGCGGAACGGGTCGCTGGCACCGGCCAGCACCGTCTCGACCCGGCCGGGGACGCGCAGCAGCGCGCCGCCGTAGCAGTGGTCCACCTCGGCCGGCCCGGCGTAACGCTGGAGGTCGATCGCGGCCGTGCCGGCCCGGACCGCCTCGGGCAGCGGGCACGGCGTGCCGCCGGCGTCGGGCGGCACCGCCCGGGCGGCCCAGCGCCCGCCGGCCGGTTCGACCGGGGTGTCCAGCTCGGCGAGCACCCGCCGGGAGGGCTCGACGAGCACCAGCCGGCTGCCGGGCGGCAGGGCGGTCAGCCCGTCGAGCAGCTCCGGGTGCACCAGCCCGGGCGCGGGCACGAACAGCGTGCTCGGCTGCGCCCCGGCGGTACGCAGCGCCGCCGTCAGGTCCGTCTCCCGGCGCACCGCGACGCCCTGCGTCCGTAGCGCCTCGGCGAGCCGGCTGGCGCCGTCGTCGTCGGTGGCGACCGGGGACAGGAAACCGGGCTCGTCCGCGTCGGGCCGGTCGGCCGCGCGCAGCACGAGCGTGGTCACGATCAGCAGCACGGCCAGCCCGAGCGGGACGAGCAGCCGGTACGTACGCCGGCGCGGCGCAACGGTGGCCGCCGCCGTCGTCGCGGCCTCCGGTACGGCTGTGGCGGTCACCGCGGCTCCTCCCCGGTCAGCTCGCGACTCAGGTCGGTGGCGAGTTCACGCATCCGCCGGTCGTGCGCGGCGGTCGCGGGGCGCTGGGCGTACCAGAGGTCGGAGAAGATCGCCCCGGCCGCGTGCAGCGTCGGCCCGACCTGCGGCCGGGTGCGGGCCGCCGCCTCGGTCAGCTCGACGACCGTGAGCCCGGGGCGGGGTTCCACCACCTGCCGGACGACCAGCAGCCGGACCATCTCGCGCAGCCGCTCCCGGACCGCCTCGGCGTACCGGCCCTCGGCCGCCAGCCGGTCGGCCGGCCCGGGCCCGCCGGCCGGCGCGGGTTCCGGGGTCCGGGGCGCGGGCAGGCGCACGGCCGGCGGTTCGGTGCGGGCCCGGCGGGCACGCCGCCGGAACCGGGGCAGGCGGAACCGGGGCAGCCGTGGGCGCCGCAGCCGGGGGAGACTGAACCGGGGCAGCCGGCGGGGCACCCAGGCCGGGAAGAAATACCAGCCCAGCGCCACCAGCAGCGCGACCGCCAGCAGGATCAGCGCGGCCAGCGGCAGCGGCACCACGTCACCGAGGGCCGCGACCGCCTCGGTCCACCACCGGCTCACCGGTGGGCCGCCAGCAGGACCGGATCGGGCACGCCGGCCGGCGCGCGGGAGAGCCGGATGTCCAGCCCCTCGGTGCGGATCCGGGTCTCCAGATGCAGCACCGCGTCGAGGCAGGCGAGCGCCGGGTACGCCAGCGCGTTCACCGCGGTGAAGGCGGCGATCGTCACGGGCAGCGCCCAGGCCGAGACGTCGAACAGGCCCAGCATGTTCAGGCCCTGGTAGAGGCCCAGCCCGATGCCGAGCCGGATCAGCCACCAGCCCAGGTAGCCCAGCAGCCGGATCGCGGCGGCCCGCGCGCTGACCCGGCCGGCCAGGCGTACCGCCCGCCAGGGCGCCAGGTGCCCCGGCACCCCGTCCAGCACCAGCACCGGCACCACCAGGCCGAGCAGCGCGTACGCCAGGAACCAGCCCGGCCCGGTCAGCCCGGCGGCGGTGACGGTCAGCCCGACCAGGACGGCGGCCGGCAGTGCCACGCCGAGCCGGGCGCCGCGCAGCAGCTCCCACGGCGCCGGACGGCGCCCCAGCAGCGCCGCGCCGGCGCCACGCGCGGCCGGGGCGCCGAGCAGCGCGACGATCGCGGCCTCGGTGCCGGCACCGGCCGCCAGCAGCAGCCAGTACGCGGGAAGGGAGTCGCCGAACTCCGCCGGCCACCAGTACGGCGGTTCGGTCCCGGCGAGCATCCGCAGCGGGTGGAGCACCGCCTGTTCGGCGAGGGCCAGCAGGAGGGCGAGCGGGACGAGCACCCGGGCCTGGTCGCGCAGCAGCAGCACGGCCGCGTCGAGCAGCTCGCCGACGGTCAGCGGACGGCGCGGCAGCACCGCGGTCGGGCCGGCGTCGGGCACGCGTACTCCTGGGCGGGGCGAGCGGAGGTGGCGGGCGGGGCGACGCCCGGGGGATCATGGTTGCACGGCGGGTCCGCATCCGGTGGACCCGTCCGACCCGGCGCGCCACGCTGGGCGGCCATGCCGACTTGCTGTGGTGCACGGGGCCGCTCGGCGCTACGGTGCCGTGGAGACGCCGAACACTCCAGACGAACGGGGATGGAACGATAAACCCCATGAGAGCCCGGGTACTCGTGGTCGATGACGACCCCGCCCTCGCCGAGATGCTCGGCATCGTGCTGCGCAGCGAGGGCTTCGTGCCGTCCTTCGTCGCGGACGGCGAACGGGCGCTGGCCGCGTTCCGCGACAACCGACCCGACATCGTCCTGCTCGACCTGATGCTGCCGGGCATGAGCGGCATCGACGTGGCCCGCGCCATCCGGGGCGAGTCCGGCGTGCCGATCGTGATGCTGACCGCCAAGAGCGACACCGTCGACGTGGTGCTCGGGCTGGAGTCCGGCGCCGACGACTACGTGGTCAAGCCGTTCAAGCCCAAGGAGCTGGTGGCCCGGATGCGGGCCCGGCTGCGCCGGGGCGAGGACGTGGCGCCGGAGATGCTGACCATCGGTCCGCCCGGCAACCAGATCACCATCGACGTGCCGGCCCACACGGTCAGCCGCGACGGCGAGGAGGTGAAGCTGACGCCGCTGGAGTTCGACCTGCTGGTCGCGCTCGCCCGCAAGCCGCGCCAGGTCTTCACCCGCGAGGTGCTGCTGGAGCAGGTCTGGGGCTACCGCCACGCGGCGGACACCCGCCTGGTGAACGTGCACGTCCAGCGGCTGCGCGCCAAGATCGAGCCGGATCCGGAGCGACCCGAAATCATCCTCACCGTGCGGGGCGTGGGCTATAAGGCAGGCACCGGATAGCCTGGTCAGCACTGTGGTGACCACCCCGCTGCCCGACCCGCCGACCGCCGCGCCCCGCCGGCTCCACGCCGTGCGGGCACTCTGGCTCGCCCTGACCGGCCGGGTCGCCCGGCTGGTGGCCGCGGTGCACCAGGCGTGGCGGCGGTCGCTCCAGGTCCGTGTGGTCACCATCACGCTGGTGGCGTCGAGTCTGCTGGTGGGCGGTTTCGCCTATCTGATCGCCGACAAGATCACGAGCATCCTGCTGGAGAACGCCGAGACCGACGTGCGGCTGCGGCTGAGCAACGGCAGCGAGTACGCGGCCAAGCAGTTCAACCTCTACAGCCAGCCGCAGGAGGCGCAGCTCCAGAACACCATCGACGGCACCGTGAACTACCTGGCCGGCGGGGACCCCGCCCAGACCAGCGGCGTGGTGGTGGCGATCACCGCCGACAACTTCGCCGAGTTCATCGAGCCGCGTACCACGCCGGACGTGCCGGTGGGCGCGGTGATCGGCGACGAGCTGCGGGCCACTGTCGCCTCCGGCAAGGTCGCCCACCAGATCCGTACCGGCTCGCTCGGCGGCGAGCGGACGAAATACCTGGTCTACGGCTCCCCGGTGCCCACCAAGTTCGGGCAGGTCGAGCTCTACTACCTCGTACCCCTGGCCCGGCAGGACGCGACGGCGGCCGACGCCCGGGCCACGGTGGTCGCGACCGGCGTCGCGCTCGTGCTGCTGCTCGGCCTGCTGGCCGCGCTGGTCACCCGCCTGGTGGTGACGCCGGTACGGGTGGCCGCGCGCACCGCGCAGCGGCTCTCCGCCGGCCTGCTCGACCAGCGCATGGTGGTCTCCGGCGAGGACGACCTGGCCCTGCTCGCCGCCTCGTTCAACCAGATGGCGACGAACCTGCAACGGCAGATCCTCCGGCTGGAGGAGATGTCCCGGCTGCAACGCCGGTTCACCTCCGACGTCTCGCACGAGCTGCGGACACCGCTGACCACGGTACGGATGGCCGCCGACCTGATCTTCGCCGAGCGCGACGAGTTCGACCCGGCGGTGGCCCGCAGCGCCGAGCTGCTCCAGGCCGAGCTGGACCGGTTCGAGGAACTGCTCACCGACCTGCTGGAGATCAGCCGGTTCGACGCCGGTTTCGCGGTGCTGGACAGCGAGCCGACCGACCTGGTGCCGGTGGTGCACCGGGTGACCGAGCGGCTGGCCGGGCTGGCCGAGCGGGTCGGGGTGACCATCGAGCTGGACCTGCCGGACACTCCGGTGATCGCCGAGGTCGACCCGCGCCGCGTCGAGCGGGTGCTGCGCAACCTGGTCGGCAACGCGGTCGAGCACGGCGAGGCCAAGCCGGTACGGATCACCCTGGGCCAGGACCAGAGCGCGGTGGCGATCACGGTGCGGGACCACGGTGTCGGCCTCAAGCCGGGGGAGGAGAAGCTGGTGTTCAACCGCTTCTGGCGGGCCGACCCGTCGCGCGCCCGGCAGACCGGCGGCACCGGGCTGGGCCTGTCGATCAGCCTGGAGGACGCCCGCCTGCACGGCGGCTGGCTGGAGGCGTGGGGCGCGCCGGGCCAGGGCGCACAGTTCCGCCTCACCCTGCCGGCCCGGGCCGGGGACCGGCTCACCACCTCCCCGCTGCGGCTGGTGCCGGCCGACGCCACGGTGCCGTTCGGCGGCCCCCGCGACGGCGGGCTGCCCGCCATCGGGCCCGGCGGCGTCGCGGCGCTGACCGCCGGACCGGCCGGCGGCGACCACGCGGAGGCACGGCCGTGAACCGCCGCGTCCTGGCCCTGCTGCTGACCGGCGCGCTGCTGCCGGCCGCGCTCGCCGGATGCGGCATTCCGCACCAGACCGACGTGCAGGTGGACGGCTCGGTGCCGGCCGCCGAGTCCGGGGCGCTCAACGGCAGCCCGGCCCGGCCGCCCGAACCGGCCGACAGCAGCGAGCCGGTGCCGTTCATCGAGAACTACCTGCGGGCCGCCGCCGCCGGGGAACGCGACCAGGCGTACGCCCGGGCCCGGAAGTTCCTCGCCGCGGAGGCCCGCGACCTGCTGCCGGGCAAGCCGCAGACCAGCGAGGTCGAGCTGACAGTGGTCCGGCTGCGGGAGAAGCCGGAGAGCACGCCGCCCAACAACCAGGGCACCAGCACCGTGACGCTCAAGGTGCAGCAGGTGGGCGTGCTGCGCGCCGACGGCACGCTCGGCCCGCCGGTGGCGAGCGAGACGCAGTACGTCTTCGAGCTGCGCCGGGCCGAACCGGCCGGCACCGGCCTGCTGATCACCGAGCTGCCGAACGTGCTGCTGGCCAGCGACTCGGCGATGCGCGAGTACTACCGCCCCCGCACCGTCTACTTCTGGAACACCGACCTGACCCGGCTGGTGCCGGACCAGCGTTACCTGCCCTCGTCCGCGCCGACCGAGCGCCGGATCACCGAGGTGATGAAGTGGTTGGCCGACCGCCCGTCGGACTGGCTGGCCCCCGGCGTGACCGGGCTGCCCGACGGCACCCAGCTGATCAACAACGCGACCGGCGCGGACGGCCACTGGGAGATCAACCTCAACATGCCGGGCGCCAACGAGCAGCGGCTGACCCGGCTCGGCACCCAGCTGGCGTGGTCCCTGTCGGACCTGGACGGCCAGGTCGACCTGAAGATCCAGAACCAGAAGCGGCTCACCGTCGACCTGGGGCGCGAGCGCGTCTCCACCGCCGCCTATCCACGCGGCGGCGACCCGATGCGGTTCGCCGTCTACGACGGCGCCGTCCGTCCCCTGGCGTTCGGCAACGAGTCGCGGGCCGCCGTGCCGCTGCCGCCCGCGGAGAACCGCAACGTGGTCTCCGCGTCGCTCGCCCGCGCCGACGACCAGGTGCTCGCCGCGCTCGTGGTGACCGGGTCGGACAACCGCAGGCGGCTCAAGGTGGGCACCGGCCCGGATCCGGTCACGACCCTCAACCCCGGCGACCGTACGTTCCGGACGATGAGCCGTCCCACCTGGCTGCGGTCGCTGAACAAGGCCCGCCCGGCCGGTCTGGTGGCGGCGGACGGCCGGCTCTACCGGTTCGACGGCGCGGGCCGGACGAGCGAGATCCCGCTGTCCGTTCCCGGGCCGGTGACGGCTGTCGCCGGTTCCCTCGACGGGCACCGGATCGCGCTGGCCTCCGGCGGCGCGGTCTTCGTCGCCGCGGTCAGCGTCGACGGCGGCGTGGTCAGCCTCGGGCAGCCCCGCCGGGTGACCACGCTGCTCACCGGCGTGACGGTGGTGGACTGGGTGGCGGAGAACGAGCTGGCGCTGGCCGGCAACGAGGCGGACCGGCGCTCGGCGATCCACCAGCTCACCGTCGACGGCGCCTGGGAGACCCCGCTGGCGGTGGAGATCGGCGCCCCGGTGACCCAGCTCGCCGGGTATCCGGGCGGCGGCGACCGCGGCCTGGCCGCGTTCTCGTTCATGTTCGAGACGGACGGCGCGGCCTGGCGGAACAACCCGTTCGACTACGTCAAGCGGGAGCAGGTGCTCGACGTTCCGTCGGGCAGCCGGGCGACCAACCCGACCGCACCGTTCTTCCTCTACTGAGCCCGTGCGTGACCTGGGCGGGCTCTGGTCGGACCTGACCGACCTGGTGCTGCCCGCCGGGTGCGCGGGCTGCGGCGCGGGGTCGGTACGGCTGCGGCACGGCTTCTGCCCCGGCTGCGTGCGGGAGCTGGAGTCGCTGCGTCCCGCACCTGCCCGGCCCGATCCGGCCCCGCCCGGCCTGCCACCCTGTCTCGCGCTCGGCCCGTACGGCGGCGCGTTGCGCGAAGGGCTGCTGGCGTACAAGGAACGGGGCCGGCACGGGCTGGCCCGGCCGTTGGGCGCGCTGCTCGCCGAGGTTGTCGCCGCGGCGGCGGGGCCACCCGGACCGGTGGCGCTCGTGGCGGTGCCCGACACCGCCCGCGCCGCCCGGGCCCGCTACGGCGACCACCTGGACCGGCTGGTCCGCCCGGCGGCGGCCCGGTTGCGCGCGGCCGGCTGGCCGGTACGTGTGCTGCGCCCGCTCCGCGCGCTGCCCCGCACCGACTCGGTGGCGCTGGACAGCGCCGGACGGGCCGCCGCGGCCGAGACCGCGTTCCGGTTGCGCCGCCCGCTCACCGGACACCGGCCGGGGGAGAACGTCGTGCTGCTCGACGACATCGTCACCACCGGCGCCACGCTGGCGGCGGTGAGCCGGATGTTGCACCGCGCGGGAATGGCGCCAAAGGCCGCGGCGGTGCTCGCCGCAACGCAAAAGCGGCACCGCCGGTGACGCTTCGTGTATCCGTTTCACCCCATGGTGTATGAGCTGTTAAATTTCGCGACCGCCTTCGGCGACCAGGGGTGACGGTTGGCCGTACAGGAGTTAGCGTTTCGGTGTCGGGGGTAGTGAGGATCCAACCTTCCCCCGGCACTGGAAGGAGGCGTAGCCGAACAACACCGGTCGACGCCGAGCGGGGCCCTCCCGGGTGCGTCGACCGGATCTGATCCGGACCGAACGACCGTCCGAACAAGGGAGGTCACGTGGACATCGTGGTCAAGGGCCGTAACGTCGAAGTGCCGGACCATTACCGGGTGCACGTAGCCGAGAAGCTCGCGAAGATCGAACGCTACGACCAGAAGCTCATTCGCGTGGACGTGGAGTTGTTCCACGAGCGCAATCCACGTCAGGCGGACACCTGCCAGCGGGTGGAGATCACGTGCGTGACGCGCGGCCCGGTGATCCGGGCCGAGGCCTGCACGAACGACTTCTACAGCGCGCTCGACGCCGCAATCGCCAAGTTGGACACGCGATTCCGCCGCGCGGCGGACCGTCGCCGGGTGCACCGCGGGCGGCACGCGCCGATCTCCGTGGCCGCCGCGACAGCCGGCCTGCCGGTGGCCGATCTCGACGGCCCGGGGTTGGCGGCGCTCGACGGCCACGGCACCGCCACAGCGGTCGCCGAACGCCCCGACGAGAGCGGCTACACCGAACCCGACGACCAGCCGTGGCACATCGCCCGGGCGAAGGTCCACCCCGCCGAACCGATGACCGTCGACGACGCGCTGTTCCAGATGGAACTGGTCGGCCACGACTTCTACCTGTTCCAGGACAAGGAGTCCGGCCGCCCGAGCGTGGTCTACCGGCGGCACGCGTACGACTACGGGATCATCCAGCTCGGCACGTGACCCCTTGACCGGTGAGGACGGGCCCCGGGCAGGGGTCCGTCCTCAGTTCTCGTCGGTGGCCAGGCGGCCGTAGACCACCGAGTCGACACGGACGCCGTCCGGGCCGGGCAGCCGGCCGCGCAACAGCCCCTCCCGCCGGAAGCCGGCCCGCTCCAGCACCCGCTGCGAGGCGACGTTGTCCGGCCGGGTGCCGGCCCACAGCCGGACCACCCCGACAGCGAACGCCCACCCCGCGACCAGCCGGACCGTCCGGGCCGCCAGCCCGCGACCGCGCGCCTCGGGCAGCAGGCTGTAGCCGACCATGGCCTGCCCGGTGGCCGGCTCGTCGTAGAACAGCGCGCAGCCGCCGACGACAGCACCGGTGGCCGCGTCGAGGATCGTCAGGTCGGCGGCCTCGCCGGCCAGCCAGCGGCTCGCCGCCAGCCGGCAGCGGCGCGCGAGCGCCGCCCGCTCCGGCGCCACCGGCGGCACCCGGTTCGCCACCACCTCCGGCAGCGAGTGCAGCCGGAACAGCGCGTCCGTGTCCACCGGCTCCACCGGGCGCAGCGTCACCACGCCGTCGGTGAGCCGGCCGTCCGGCAGGTCCGGCAGCAGGCGCGCTACCGGCCCGGGCGGGTCGTCGGCCAGCCGCACCCAGGCGATCAGATCCTGGCGTACGCCGTCGCCGTCCGCGCCGGCCGCCCGGCGTACGCCCTCGTGCCGGTAACCGCAGGCCAGTGCGATGCGCTGGCTCGCCACGTTGTCGACGCGGGTGAGCAGCTCCAGCCGGGCCGCCCCGGCGGCGAACGCCCGCTCGGTCAGCAGCCGTGTGGCGGCGGTCGCCACGCCCCGGCCGCGCGCCGCCGGTCCCACCCAGTAACCGATCTCGTACGTGGCCCGCTCCGCGCTCAGCCGGGTCAGGCCGATGCTGCCGAGCAGCCGGTCGGTCGCCGGGTCGGCGATCGTGTACGCGGCGCCACCGGCCGCCCACGCCGCGGGCGCGCCCTCGGTGATCCACCAGCGGGCGGCGTCGGCGTCGTACGGGTCGGGCAGCAGGGGCATGAACCGGCGGGTCTCCGGATCGGCGCACCCGGCCACCGTCTCGGGCACATCCGCGAGGTGGCACGGCCGCAGCCGTACGCCGTACCCCTCGATCGTCTCCGGCGTCACGTCAGGTCGCCCGGCAGCAGCGCGCCGATCCAGACGTCCTGCCGCTCGCCGCGGTGCTGGACGCCGCCGCGCAGCGTGCCCTCGACGGTGAAGCCGGCCTTCTCGGCGGCCCGCCGGGAGGCGGTGTTGCCCACGTTCGCCCGCCACTCGATCCGGGCCAGGCCGAGCGTGGTGAAGCCCCAGGCGCAGACCGCGGCGAGAGCGGCCGGCAGGTAACCCCGGCCGCGCGCGTACGGCGCGGTCATGTAACCCACGTCGGCCACCAGCGGGTCGTTCGGCAGCAGGCGCAGGTCGACCGAGGCGACGTAGCGGTCGTCCGGATCCGCCACGGCGAACGTCACGGCCGTGCCCCGGGCCCAGGCCGGGCGCACCAGGTCGCGCAGGAAACCCTCGGCGTGCTCCGGCCGGTACGGGTGCGGCACCGTGGTCCAGCGGACGGTCTGCTCGTCCTGGCAGGTGCGGGTCACCTCGGCCAGGTCGCGTTCCTCCAGCGCGCGCAGCCGCAGCTCGGTGTCCCCGGCGGTGGCGAACAGGACCGGCTGCGGGCGGCCGAAGACCGCCGCCCGGCGGGCCTGGAGCGTGTCCGGGCCGTAGGGGACCGGGTCGCCGGGCGCGGCCAGCTCGGCCGGGAGGAGGGAGCCGATCCAGCCCTCCGGGCGGCCGCCGGGGCTGGGGTGGGCCAGCCGCAGCTCACCATCGATCCGGAAGCCGGCGCGCAGCGCGACCAGCCGGGAGGCGTGGTTGCCGATCTCGGCCTGCCAGGTGAGCCGGCACAGCTTGAGCGCGTCGAACGCCCAGCGGGCGAGCGCGCGGGTGGCGCGGACCGCGACGCCCCGGCCCCGTGCCCACGGCGCGGTCCAGTAGCCCACCTCGGCCGAGTCCAGCGCGCGGTCGACGGAGACCAGGCCGATCGAGGCGAGCAGCTCGCCGGTGCCGGCGTCGCAGACCGCGAACTGCGCCGCGGTGCCCTCGGCCCAGGCGGTGGCGCTGATCGTGGTGACGAACTCGGTCGCGTGCTCCGGCAGGTACGGGCGAGGTACGGTGGTCCAGCGCTGGATGTCCGGATCCTGGCAGGCACGGTGCACCGCGTCGGCGTCCTCCGCGCGCCACGGGCGCAGCAGTAGGCCGTCCTCGATGATCTCCACAGGCTCCATTCGAGCCATCGTGCCGGATCGTTCGCGCACGGCGTAACCCGATTAGCGGCCGGTGGCGCACGGTCGCGGCGTTATGTCGGGTTCCGGAGCCCGGACCGCCGCCACCAGTGACCATCGTCGCCTCGGAGCGCCTACGATGGTTCGAGACCGTCTAGGGGAGCGTTGATCCGTGTCGATTCTGGAAAAGTTCCTTCGCGCCGGCGAGGGCCGCATGGTGCGTCGGCTGAAGGCCATCGCTGCCGCCGTCAACTCGATCGAGGACGACTACGTCAACCTCAGCGACGACGAGCTGCGCGGCATGACCGACCAGTTCAAGGAGCGGCTCGAGGATGGCGAGACCCTCGACGACCTGCTGCCCGAGGCGTTCGCGGTGTGCCGGGAAGCCGCCTCGCGGGTGCTCGGCCAGCGCCCCTACGACGTCCAGGTGATGGGTGGCGCGGCGCTGCACTTCGGCAACATCGCCGAGATGAAGACCGGTGAGGGCAAGACGCTCACCTCGGTCATGCCGGTCTACTTGAACGCGCTCGCCGGCAAGGGCGTGCACGTCATCACGGTCAACGACTACCTGGCCGAGCGCGACGCCGCCTGGATGGGCCGCGTCCACGAGTTCCTCGGCCTGCAGGTCGGCGTGGTGCTGCCCAACCGGCCCGCCACCGAGCACCGCGCGGCCTACGAGTGCGACGTCACCTACGGCACCAACAACGAGTTCGGCTTCGACTACCTGCGCGACAACATGGCCTGGTCGAAGGACGAGCTGGTCCAGCGCGGCCACTTCTTCGCCGTGGTCGA
Source organism: Micromonospora sp. CPM1 (assembly GCF_023896895.1). Classification (NCBI taxonomy): domain Bacteria; kingdom Bacillati; phylum Actinomycetota; class Actinomycetes; order Micromonosporales; family Micromonosporaceae; genus Micromonospora; species Micromonospora sp. CPM1. The sequence goes on along the minus strand of NZ_JAMHIU010000009.1, from coordinate 112,113 downwards.
CGAGGTCGACTCGATCCTGATCGACGAGGCGCGTACCCCGCTGATCATCTCCGGTCCGGCCGAGCACTCCGCCCGGTGGTACCAGGAGTTCGCCACGGTGGTGGCCCGGCTCCAGCCCGGCACCGACGGTGAGGGCGACTACGAGGTCGACTACGCCAAGCGCACCATCGCGATCACCGAGCGCGGCGTGGCCAAGGTGGAGGACCGCCTGGGCATCGACAACCTCTACGAGTCGGTGAACACCCCGCTGGTCGGCTACCTGAACAACGCGATCAAGGCCAAGGAGCTCTACAAGCGCGACAAGGACTACATCGTCAACGACGGTGAGGTCCTGATCGTCGACGAGTTCACCGGCCGCATCCTGCACGGCCGCCGCTACAACGAGGGCATGCACCAGGCGATCGAGGCCAAGGAGGGGGTGGAGATCAAGCAGGAGAACCAGACCCTGGCCACCATCACCCTCCAGAACTACTTCCGCCTCTACGAGAAGCTCTCCGGCATGACCGGTACCGCCCAGACCGAGGCGGGCGAGTTCAACAAGGTCTACAAGGTCGGCGTCGTGACCATCCCGACGCACCGGCCGATGGTCCGGCTCGACCGGCCCGACGTCATCTACAAGACCGAGAAGGCCAAGTTCAACGCCGTCGTCGAGGACATCGCCGAGCGGCACGAGCAGGGCCAGCCGGTGCTGGTCGGCACCGTCTCGGTGGAGAACTCCGAGATCCTGTCGCACATGCTGCGCCGCCGCGGCATCCCGCACTCGGTGCTGAACGCGAAGTTCCACGCCAAGGAGGCGGAGATCGTCGCGCAGGCCGGGCGCAAGGGCGCGGTCACGGTCGCGACCAACATGGCCGGCCGCGGTACGGACATCCTGCTCGGCGGCAACCCCGAGTTCCTCGCCGCGAACGAGCTGCGCCAGCGCGGGCTCGACCCGGTCGAGCAGCCGGAGGAGTACGCCAAGGCGATGGAGGAGATCCTCCCGACCTGGAAGCAGGCGTGCGACGTCGAGGCGGAGGAGGTCGCCGCCGCCGGTGGGCTCTACGTGCTGGGCACCGAGCGGCACGAGTCCCGCCGGATCGACAACCAGCTGCGCGGTCGCGCCGGCCGGCAGGGTGACCCGGGCGAGTCCCGCTTCTACCTGTCGCTCCAGGACGAGCTGATGAAGCGCTTCCGGGCCGGCGCGGTCGAGGCCGTGATGGACCGCTTCAACATCCCGGAGGACGTGCCCATCGAGTCGAAGATGGTCACCCGCCAGATCAGGAGCGCCCAGGCCCAGATCGAGGGCCAGAACGCCGAGATCCGCAAGAACGTCCTCAAGTACGACGAGGTGCTGAACAAGCAGCGCCAGGTGATCTACGCCGAGCGCCTCCGGGTGCTCAACGGCGAGGACCTGTCCGACCAGGTCCGCAATATGATCGACGACGTGGTCACCGCGTACGTGGTCGGCGCGACGAGCGACGGCTACGCCGAGGACTGGGACCTCGACCAGCTCTGGTCCAGCCTGAAGCAGCTCTACCCGGTCGGCATCACCGTCGAGGAGCTGGAGGAGGAGGTCGGTTCCCGCTCCGGCATCGACCAGGACTTCCTGCTCGCCCGCCTGAAGGAGGACGCGCACGCCGCGTACGACAGGCGTGAGGAGACCCTCGGCGAGGAGGCGGTGCGCCAGCTCGAGCGCATGGTGCTGCTCCAGGTGATCGACCGTAAGTGGCGCGAGCACCTCTACGAGATGGACTACCTCCAGGAGGGCATCAGCCTGCGGGCGTACGCCCAGCGCGACCCGGTCATCGAGTACCAGCGCGAGGGCTTCGACATGTTCGCCTCCATGATGGACGGCATCAAGGAGGAGACGGTCGGCTTCCTCTACAACCTGGAGGTGCAGGTCGAGGAGGCGGAGCCGGAGGCCGAAGAGGTGGCGCTGCTGGAGAAGCCGGTGGAGATCCGGGCCAAGGGTCTCAACCGCGCGCCGCAGCAGCAGGGCCTGCAATACTCCGCACCGTCGGTGGACGGCGAGGCCGGCCGGGGCACCCCGGTGATCGAGCGGCCCGAGCAGCAGGCCCCGGCGCTCGGCATCGGCCAGCAGTCCTCGGAGCGTCCGGCCGCCTCCACGCCGCGCCGTACCCCGGGTGCGGCGGCCGGGGCGAGCGGCCAGGCGGTCGCCGCGAGCACCGCCCGGCGGGCCGCGCCGGGCCAGGTCGACGGCGGCGAGGGCCCGTCCCGTAACGCGCCCTGCCCGTGTGGCTCGGGCCGCAAGTACAAGCGCTGCCACGGCTCGCCCAACGGCGGCAACTGACCCCGAACGAGCGCCCCGACGGGCCCCGGCCTTCCGGCCGGGGCCCGTCCCCGTCCCGCCCTCGCCCGTCCCCACCCTCCCTACCTGCCCCGCGATCTTGCAGTTTCGGCCCTCATCGTGCCCGCTTCATGCCGGTATCGGGGGACCGAAAGTGCAAGATCGGCGCCGTGGAGGCGCGGGTGTGGGCCGGAGATCCTCGTTCGGCTGGTTGCTGCGGCGAGCCTCCCGTTCAGCGAGATTGGCGTTCCGCTTGGTGGGAGCGGCGGAGATCTTGGTAGGAAAGGGCCCCTATGAGGGCCGTTTGGTACCAAGATCTCCACGGGAGCCGGGGAGCCGGGGAGCCGGGGAGCCGGGGAGCCGGGGAGCCGGGAGCCGGGAGCTGGTTGACTGCGCCCGGTCACAGGTCGGCGCGGGGGGCTGCGGCGCGTCGAGGCAGGTCGGGGAGGCGGCGGCCGGGCTCAAAGGACGTCGAGGACCAGGCACAGCCAGGTGCCTCGGCGGCGTTCCAGGCGTATTGCGATCGCCCAGCTCGCGCCTGCGGCGCCGGCGAACACGGCGGTGGCCTCGACCGCGCCCGCGCGGGGCTCGCAGACCCGCAGGCGCCGCAGCAGCAGCGCCGGCCGGGCGGTACGGCGGCGGACCGGGGTCACCCGGCGGGCCGCGCGGGTCAGTTCGGCAGCCACCGGGCCGGCCGACTCGGGCAGGCAGAGCGGCCGGAGCTGACCGGGCGGCCGGAAGCCGTTGACGATCTCCAGGAAGGTGCGCACGAACCGGTGTGCCGCGCGCGCTCCCTCGGGTGTGGCGGAGGCGAGGGCTGACGGCTGCGCGCCGGACCAGCGGGGCCAGGCGGGTGCCGGGTCCGGGGCGCGGCCGGCGGGGCGCGCGGCGGCACGGCGGCGCGGGTCGGCGAGGTCGAGCGTGAGCTGACCGACGGGAGTCCAGAGCGGTTCCTCGTCGGTGCAGGGCGGATCGAGGGGCGGGGCGGGCCGGAGACGGACCGGCGGGCGGGGTGCTCGGGGACGGCGGGTGTCGACCATCTCGAATCCTTGCGTTTGCCTTCGTTTGCCTCCGACAGGCTCTCATCTTTCCGGACTGAGGTGACCGTCGTCAATGGCGGGCGGTCCCCGGGCGGTCACTCCTCGTCGCGCTCGCCGAGCGGGTTGCCGCGTACCCACTCGGCGGTCTCGGCGTACTTGCGCTCGATGTATTCCTCCAGCCGGGCGCGCTCGACCCGCCACTGGCCCCGGCCGCCGATCTTGATCGCGGGCAGTTCGCCGCTGCGGACCATGTGGTAGACCTGCGAGTCCGAGACGTTCAGCTCGGCGGCGACGTCGGACAGCAGCAGGAACCTCGACTCCACGGTGACTCCCGGGGTTGGTTGCGTTTGCTTCAGTTTGCCATCAGCTGGTGACATCGCCGCGCGCCCGTTCGGGAGACACACCGGCGGGACGCTTCACCCGCGCGGGTGCCGGGTGTATGACGGTCTCGGCGTACGGCATGATCGGCGCCCGGAGTCGGCGTCCGCCGACGATCGGCCTGAGTGTGGGAGTGACCCGTGACCGACGAGCTTGTCCGGGTGTACCTGCCGGCGACCGTCCCCATGCTCGCCCGGCTGCGCGAGGAGGGGCTGAGCGCCGAGGCGGCGCACGCCGTGACCCCGGAGCTGCGCGAGTGGTACGCCGAGGGCGACGAGGAGGAGCTGGAGTACGTGGCCTTCACCCGGGCCGCCCAGGACGCGCTGCTCCTGCTCCGCAACGACCCCACAGCGCCCCGGCGACGGGTGGTCGTCTCGGCCGACCTGCCGGCCCGCGCGGTCGGCCGGGTCGACGGCGAGCTGGGGTCGAGCGTGGTCCGGCCGGCCGGGCCGGTGCCGGTGAAGTCGATCGCCGCGTTGCACGTGGACGGCGCGGACGCGGTCGAAGACGTGGCCGCTGCCGTCGACGTGGTGGTCGAGGCGCAGGCCGGCGACCCGGACGCCCAGTTCACAGTCGACGGCGCCGAGGACCACGAACTGGAGTGGTACGACGTGACCGAGCTGGACCTGCTGCTGCGCGAGGCCGGCTGACGGCCGGTCAGGCCGCCGGCTCGTCCTCGTCGTCGTCCACCGGGCGCGGGCCGAGCGTGCGTCCGAAGACGATGAGCGTGGTCAGCGCGCCTACGAAGAGCACCCAGATCCCGTTGTCCACCCGTGAGGTGCCCAGCGCGGTCTGCGCCACCTCGTCGGCCTCGCTGAGCGCGGCGGCCAGGTCGAGCAGCCCGCGCCCGCCGATCCGGATGATCACCTCGGTGAGCAGCAGGAGCAGGCCCGCGCCCGCCCCGGCGACCAGGTACGCCGGCCAGCGCAGCGGCGACGCCACGCCGTCGCGGCGCTCCGCCCGGCGGCGGGACCAGGTGAGATAGAGGTACGCGGCCAGGCCGGCGAGCAGCCCGGCGAGTAACGATTCGGTACGCGAGACCCATTTCGCGGCGTCGAGCATCGACTGCTGGGTCTCCCCGGCGCCGAACAGGTCGGAGAGCGGGTCGCGGGCGCGGCTGAACAGCACCACGAAGATCTGCGCGGTGAGCGTCGCGAGGGTGATCGCCCCCACCACCCGGGCCTGGCGCGCGCCCGCCATCGCCCCGCCGATGATCGCTGCCGCCGCCGCGGTGCCGGCGATGGTGTTCGTGGTGGCGTTGTCCGCGTACGTCAGGTTGATCGCCACCGCGGTGACGAGCCCGACCAGGAGGCCGGTGCCGACGGCGGCCAGGAAGCGCAGCGTGGCGCGGCCCAGCCGGTTGGTCGCGAGCAGGGCGACAGTGGCGCCGGTGACCAGTGCCGCGGTGATGACGCCGGGCAGCGCGTACGCGGAGAGGCTGATCGCGGTGACGCCGGCCGCCGTCGAGTGGATCGCCTCGCGGGTGGACCAGAGCATGGCGGCCAGCCACCCGATGGAGAGCAGGGCGAGCACGAGCGCGCCCGGGGCGAACTCCGGCCGCCCGGTCGGGACGGCCTCGTCCGTGGCGGTGGCCTCGTCCGTGCTCGCCTCGCCGGCCGACGGCTCGACGGCCTCGGGCTGGTCCGTCTCCGCGGCCGTGGAGCTGCCGGGCTGGTTGCTCATCGTCTTCCCTTCGACGGTCGCCGGATCGCCCCCCGCCGGGCCGGGCAGGTCACCGGTCATCCAGCCTACGCGGCGCGCCGCCGCTCCTCGGGCGGGCCGTGTGCCGCCTGGGCCTTGATCGACTGCGGTTCGCCGATGTGGTGGCATCCCCGGGGCTCGGACACCGCCGTTTCCCCGAGGTGGTGTGGATCAGTGGCCGATATCCGCGAGCCTGCGGCTCGGGGAGGTGGTGCCGTCCGGGCGCGCGGATACCGCCATCTCCCCGAGGTGGGGTGGGCCGATGCACAGCGGGGTGCCGACGAATCGTCAACAGAAAGAGCTGTGGCCCGATGTTTCGTCGGGATCGGGCGGGTTGGGGCCGACGGTCCGGAGACGGCCGGGCTGTCCGGTGTACCGGGGAGGCACGGTCCGCGGGGGCGTCTCGTGACAGAATCGGGCCAGGTCCCGCCGCCGCTGACCCCGCGGTGTCCGGCGTCCGGCCGCCGGCCGGCGTCCGCGGGTCCGGTTTCGCCGTCGCCGTCGAGATCGCCAGGAGCCTTGTCATGGACGCCGTGTTCTCCGTACCCGAGCCGATCAACGAGCCGGTACACACCTACGAGCCCGGCAGCGCCGACCGGGAACGGCTCCAGCGGCGGCTGGCCGAACTGGCCGCCGAGCGGATCGAGCTGCCGATGACGATCGCCGGCGAGCGCCGGATGGCCGGCGGCGCGTCGATCGACGTGGTGCAGCCGCACAAGCACGCGCACGTCCTCGGCGTGACCGGGCACGCCACACACGACGACGCCCGCGCCGCCGTGCGGGCCGCCAAGGACGCCGCGCCGATGTGGCGGGCGCTGCCGTTCGAGGAGCGGGCCGCGATCTTCCTGCGCGCCGCCGACCTGCTCGCCGGCCCCTGGCGGGACACGCTCAACGCGGCCACCATGCTCGGCCAGTCCAAGACCGCCGTCCAGGCCGAGATCGACTCGGCGTGCGAGCTGATCGACTTCCTCCGGTTCAACGTGCACTTCGCCCGGCGGCTCCTCGCCGAGCAGCCGCTGTCCTCGCCCGGGGTCTGGAACCGCCTCGACCACCGGCCGCTGGAGGGGTTCGTCTACGCGATCACCCCGTTCAACTTCACCGCGATCGCCGGCAACCTGCCGTCCGCGCCGGCCATGCTCGGCAACACGGTGGTCTGGAAGCCGTCCCCGACGCAGCAGTTCGCGGCGCACTTCACCATGCGCCTGTTCGAGGCCGCCGGCCTGCCGCCCGGTGTGATCAACATGGTCACCGGGCGCGGTGAGGAGGTCTCCGAGGTGGTGCTGGCCGACCCGGACCTGGCCGGCATCCACTTCACCGGCTCGACCAAGGTGTTCCAGCACCTGTGGAAGACCGTCGGCGACAACATCGCCGGTTACCGGGGCTACCCCCGGCTGGTCGGCGAGACCGGCGGCAAGGACTTCGTGGTCGCGCACACCAGCGCCGACGTGGACGCGCTGCACACCGCGCTGATCCGGGGCGCCTACGAGTACCAGGGGCAGAAGTGCTCCGCCGCCTCGCGGGCGTACGTCCCGCGGTCCCTCTGGGAGGGTGGGCTGCGCGACCGGCTCGCCGCCACCGCCGACTCGCTGACCTACGGCGACGTGACCGACTTCGGCAACTTCGGCGGCGCGGTGATCGACGACAAGGCGTTCGGCCGACACACCGCCGCGCTGGAGCTGATCAAGGGCGACGACTCCTGCCGCATCCTGGCCGGGGGCACCGCCGACGACTTGGTCGGCTACTTCGTCCGGCCGACGCTGTTCGAGTGCTCCGACGCCGCGCACGAGACGTTCACCACCGAGTACTTCGGGCCGATCCTCGGCGTGCACGTCTTCGACGACGCCCGCTTCGACGAGGTGGTCGCCCAGGCCGAGTCGATCGCGCCGTACGCGCTGACCGGGTCGATCTTCGCGACCGACCGCCGGGTGGTCGACCAGGTGGCGGAGAAGATGCGGTACGCCGCCGGCAACTTCTACATCAACGACAAGCCGACCGGCGCGGTGGTCGGGCAGCAGCCGTTCGGCGGCGCCCGGGCCAGCGGCACCAACGACAAGGCGGGCTCCTGGCACAACCTGGTCCGCTGGATGTCGCCCCGGACGATCAAGGAGACGTTCGTCCCGCCGACCGATCACGCCTACCCGCACATGGGCTGAGACGCTTCGAGAGGGCCCGTCCCGGCCGGGGCGGGCCCTCTTCCTCATCCGACAGTGCACATCGGACCCGTCATCGGGTGCCGAAATGAGCAAATCCTGGACGCCAGAGCCGACAAAGTGGCAGCTTAGAGGGCATGGCGGAATCCGGAGTCAACCCGACGGCAGCAGCTCTGCTCGGTCTGCTGCACGACGGCCCGATGACTGGCGGCCAGTTGATGGCCGCCGCTGAGCGCCGGCTGGCGCCGTACTGGTCGATGACCCGCAGTCAGGTCTACCGGGAGCTGCCGGTCCTGGCCGAGAAGGGTCTGGTGCGACTCGGCAAGCCCGGGCCGCGGATGAGCCAGCCGTACGCGCTGACGGCGGCCGGGAAACGGACATTCTCCCGCTGGCTGGCGGAGAATCCCGGCAAGGACACCATCCGTAACCCGATAGCGCTACGGATCGCGTTCGGTGACCTGCACTCGTCGAGCCAGCTCAAGAACCTGTACGCCACGGCGAACGAGTACCACACCGAGGCGCTGGCGGCGGTGCGGGAACAGGTCAAGAACGCCAAGAAGGAAGGCGACAGCTACGACGCCAGCGCGCTGGAGTTCGCCGTCGCCTACCACAAGGCGGCGCTTTCCTGGCTGAAGAGCGCGCCGGTCGGCTGACCACCTCCGGCGAACCCGCTGGACTAGGCAGTAGTCTTGTCTGTCGTGACCGCTGCCGATTACGCCGAACAGCTCAAGGAACTCGACGCCACGCTGCGCAACATCGAGGCTGTGCTCGACCTCGACAAGCTGCGCGAGCAGAAGGCCCGGCTGGAGCAGGAGGCCTCCGCGCCCGACCTCTGGGACGACCAGGCCCAGGCGCAGCAGGTGACGTCGCAGCTGTCGTACGTCAACGGCGAGATCTCCAAGCTCGGTGACCTGCGCTCCCGGCTCGACGACGCCGGGGTGCTGCTGGAACTGGCCCAGGCGGAGGACGACCCGGGCGTGCTGACCGAGGTCGAGTCGGAGATCACCGGGCTGACCAAGGCCATCCAGGAGATGGAGGTCCGCACGCTGCTCTCCGGTGAGTACGACTCCCGGGAGGCGCTGGTGGCGATCCGGGCCGGCGCCGGTGGCGTGGACGCCGCGGACTTCGCCGAGATGCTGCTGCGGATGTACCTGCGCTGGGCCGAGCGGCACGGCTACCCGACGGAGGTCTACGAGACCTCGTACGCCGAGGAGGCGGGCCTGAAGTCGGCCACCTTCACGGTGAAGGTGCCGTACGCCTACGGCACGCTGAGCGTGGAGTCCGGCACGCACCGGCTGGTGCGGATCAGCCCGTTCGACAACCAGGGCCGCCGGCAGACCAGCTTCGCCGGCGTCGAGGTGCTGCCGGTCACCGAGCAGACCGACCACATCGACATCCCGGAGAACGAGGTCCGGGTGGACGTCTACCGGTCGTCCGGGCCGGGCGGGCAGAGCGTCAACACCACCGACTCGGCGGTGCGGCTGACCCACATCCCCACCGGCATCGTGGTCACCTGCCAGAACGAGAAGTCCCAGTTGCAGAACAAGGCCTCCGCGATGCGGGTGCTCCAGGCCCGCCTGCTGGAGCGCAAGCGGCAGGAGGAGGAGGAGAAGCTCGCCGGCCTCAAGACCGGCGGCACCAGCTCCTGGGGCGACCAGATGCGCTCGTACGTCCTGCACCCGTATCAGATGGTGAAGGATCTGCGTACGGAACAGGAGACGGGCAATCCGTCCTCGGTCTTCGACGGCGACCTGGACAGCTTCATCGAGGCGGGAATCCGCTGGCGGAAGCAGCAGCAGCTCAGCGCTGACGGTGCGTGATCACGGTCGGACTGAGCGCGTCATCGATCTCGGTCTGACCGGGTAAATCGACGACGCGCACCGCTTCGGCGGGGCTGGGGGCTTGGCTCTGCGGTTACACCGCGTAGACTACCGACCCGTGATTCAGCTTGAGCAAGTGACGAAGACGTACCCGAAGGCGTCCCGGCCTTCGCTCGACAACGTGTCCGTCTCGATCGAGAAGGGCGAGTTCGTCTTCTTCATCGGTCCATCCGGCTCCGGCAAGTCCACCATCATCAAGTTGCTGCTGCACGAGGTCACGCCCAACAAGGGCCGGGTCGTCGTCAACGGCAAGGACGTCACGTCGATGCGTTCCTGGAAGCGACCCCACTTCCGGCGTTCCATCGGCTGCGTCTTCCAGGACTTCCGGTTGCTGCCGAACCGCACCGCGTACGAGAACGTGGCGTTCGCGCTGGAGGTGATCGGCAAGACGAAGGCGGTCGCCCGCCGGGTCGTGCCGGAGGTGCTGGAGCTGGTCGGTCTCGGCGGCAAGGAGCACCGCTACCCGCACGAGCTCTCCGGTGGTGAGCAGCAGCGTGTCGCGGTGGCCCGGGCGTTCGTCAACCGGCCGCTGATCCTGCTGGCCGACGAGCCCACCGGAAACCTGGACCCGGACACCTCGATCGAGATCATGCGCCTGCTGGACCGGATCAACCGCACCGGTACGACCGTCGTGATGGTCACGCACGACTCCAACATCGTGAACCAGATGCGGCGCCGGGTCATCGAGATCGAGAGCGGCCGCATCGTGCGCGACCAGGCCCGCGGCGTCTACGGCTGAGCCGGACGACGTTCCGTAGACCCTGACGACGAAACCTCACGCCGGAGAGCCGGAGGAATATCCCGATGCGGATGAAGTACGTCCTGTCCGAAGTACTGGTCGGGCTGTGGCGCAACGTCACCATGACCATCGCCATGATCATCACAATGGCGGTGTCGCTGTTCATGCTGGGCGGCAGCGGCCTTCTCTACCAGAAGGTCGGCGACATGAAGGACCTCTACTACGAGAACGTCGAGGTCTCGATCTTCCTGAAGACCGATGCCACCAAGGAACAGGTCGACGCGCTGGGCCAGCAGCTCGGCCAGGACCCGCTGGTCAAGGACTCGACGTACGTCAACAAGGAGCAGGCGTACGAGCGCTTCCAGCAGATGTACGCCGACGCCCCGGACCTGGTCAGCGCCGTCAAGCCGGACCAGCTTCCCGAGTCGTACCGGGTCAAGCTGAACGACCCGGAGCAGTACAAGGCGATCTACGACAAGTACAAGGCCACCGAGGGCATCGACACGATCGTCGACCAGAGCAAGCTGCTCGACAAGGTCTTCGGCGTGCTGAGCGGCTTCCAGAACGGAGCGCTCGCGATCGCCACCGTCATGGCCATCGCCGCCCTGCTGCTCGTCGCGAACACCATCCAGGTCGCCGCGTACAGCAAGCGGCGTGAGGTGGCGGTCATGAAGCTGGTCGGCGCGTCGAACTGGTTCATCCAGGCGCCGTTCGTGCTGGAGGCGGTGGTGGCCGGTCTGTTCGGCTCCATCCTCGGCCTGCTCGCGTTGATCGGGGTGAAGGTGGTGGCGGCCGGCAGCTCGATGGCCGCCCTGGAGGGCCTGATCACCCCGATCTCCTGGTCCGAGATCTTCCTGACCTTCCCGCTGATGGCCGCCGTCGGTGGCGTGGTCAGCGCGGTCACCGCCTGGGTCACGCTCCGCTTCTACCTGCGGGTCTAGTCGCCCGTACGGCTCTGCCGAGGGCCCTCCCGCGCCGGAATAAACGGCGCGGGAGGGCCCTTGTGGTTCCGGTAGCATGATCTCCGCTCGCCGGCCGGTGGCCGGTGAGTCGATCAGGAAGGGGGTGGCGCCGATGCCACGGGAAAAGGGTCGCAAGGTGGTCGCCTCCAACAAGAAGGCACGCCACGACTACGCCATCCTCGACACGTACGAGGCGGGCATGGCGCTGACCGGCACCGAGGTCAAGTCGCTGCGGGCCGGGCGGGCGTCGCTCGTGGACGCGTTCGCCCAGGAGCGCGACGGCGAGATCTACCTGCACGCCATGCACATCCCGGAGTACGCGCAGGGCACCTGGACCAACCACGAGCCCCGGCGTACCCGCAAGCTGCTGCTCAACCGGCTGGAGATCGACCGGCTGCTGGGCAAGCTCAAGGAGAGCGGCCTGACGCTGGTGCCGTTGCAGGTCTACTTCTCCGACGGCTGGGCCAAGGTGGAGATCGGCCTGGCCCGGGGTAAGAAGTCGTACGACAAGCGCCAGGACCTCGCCAAGCGGGACGCCGACCGGGAGATCGCCCGGGCGGTGGGCCGGCGCGGCAAGGGCATGGGTGAGTGATACGTCCGGTTCGTCCGGCAGTCCGCGTCGAGCGGGCCTCGGGATGAATCCGGTTGCGCCAGGCGTTAGGCTTGGTGTGCTGCCGACAGGGGCAGCGCTACGAGGGGGTGACTGGTTTCGACTTCGTACGCAGCGACAGGGGAAGCGAGCCGAGGAAGCCGACGTCGTCTCGAGAATCGGTCGTCGGAAACCAATAAGCGCCAAGAACAATCGCGCTGACTTCGCTCTCGCCGCCTGAGGCGAGTAGCAAGTCTGTCGGCCTGGGAGCGCCTTCGACCCAGTCTGCCGGCATCAGCTAGAAGGCTGGCCAACCGGACCCGGTCGCGGGGTCCGTGCGGCGAGATCAATCAGCGACTGGGCCCGTCACACCAACTTGCTCGCGTGAGCGGTGGGGCCGAGTAGAGGCATAGCGAGCTGCGCTCGGAGAAGCCCTGACAAACCGGCGAAGGACCCGGGTTCGATTCCCGGCACCTCCACCACACGACCTGTGCGCCTCGGTCCACCCGGACCGGGGCGCACAGTCGTCTCTGGGGTTGTTGAGACCGGCTGGGGCCTCTGTTGCAGACGGGGCAGATGAGGCGGCGCCGACCGCTGGACAGGTCCTCGAACCGGGTCCACCATCGCCATACGGGTTCGCACCCAGCAGCGGGAGGTGTCCCATGGTCACCAGTCCGATCCAGCAGCCGACCGCCGTGCTCCCGAGCGCCGCCGGTGACCTGCGTGCCCTCGGGCGGGCGCCGGCCACCGGGCCGCGCTGGCGGGAGCGACTTCTCACCGATCTGGACCCCGTCCGGCGGGGCTTCACCGAACACGTCCGCGTCACCGAGGGAGCGGGCGGCCACTACGCCGACCTGGTGCGCGCCGCACCCCGGCTGGACCGGGGCGTACGCCTGCTGGTCGGCGAGCACGCCGCGATCAGCGCGGCGCTCGCGGCGCTCCAGCACGCCGTACACCTGCCCGGGGTGTCCGGCGCGGAGGTGCGGGCCCGCACCCGCGACCTGTTGCGCGCGCTCGACCGGCACCGCCGGCTCGGCGCCGACCTGCTCTGGGAGGCGTACCAGGCCGACCTCGGCGGCGAGGACTGAGCCCGGGGGGAACCAGCCGGGACCGGCACGCGTCCAACCGGCATGCGTCGTGTGCTCGCCCTGCTCGGTATCCCGTTGCTGGCCCTCTCCGCCTGCGCCACCCCCGCCGCCGATCCGGGGGTGGCCCCGCCGGCCGGCCCGGACCAGCGGCCCGCGTTCACCGAGCGGGCCGAGGAGGTGGCCGCGGGCTGGCGCCCCGGGCCGGGCTGGCGCGACGGGTACGTGCCGCTCCAGGACGCCACTGTGCTCACCGGCGACCCGGGCTTCACCGAGGAGACGAAGACGGCGTTCGGCGCCGGCTGGTACCGGGACCAGATCCCGATCCCGGCCGCCGTGCCGAAGGACGGCACGATCCGGTTCCCCGACGGCACGCTGCGCGTGCCGCTGGTCAGCGCCGCCGACGCGTACGCCCAGCTCCGCCAGGGCGACCCGCCGCCCTGCGACGGGCGACCGGTCGCACCGGACCCGGCACCCACCGGCCGGCCCGGCCCGAACGACCCGGTGTCGACCTCGGCGCCGACCCCGTGCGTCGCGCTCACCGTGACCGAGGTACGGCTGGGCGCCGCGCCGGTGTGGACCAGCCGGGGCCGCGCCGAGGTGCCCGCCTGGCTGTTCACCGTGGACGAGCTGGCCGTACCCGTGGCGCGGATCGCTGTCGCGCCGCGCGTGACCGGCCGGGTCCCCGGCGGCGCGGTGCCCGGTGAGCCGCTGCCGAACGGTCTGGTGTCCGCGCAGCAGTTGCGGGCGGTCGAGGGCAACCGCGTCGACTACCTGCTCGGCGTCGGCGCCTGTGACGGCCCGCCCACGCCGCTGGTGCTGGAACGGCCGGACGTCGTGGTGATCGGTGGCGCGGTGGTCTCGCCGACCGGTCCCTGCACCGCCCAGCTCGTGCTGAAGCCGGTGAGCGTCACGCTCGACGCGCCGCTCGGCGGCCGGGCCGTGCTGGACGCCGCCAGCGGCGCCCCGCTGACCGTCCGGCCCGGCTGAGGCTCACAGGATCCGCGGCACGTCGGTGCTGATCGGCACCGGCAGCACGGTCGGCCGGTCCGCCGCGAGCGCGGTGGTCAGTGCCGCACCGAGCCCGTCCAGCGTGGTCACCTCACCGGCGCAGCCGTAGCCGTGCGCCACCGCCGTCACGTCCAGCCCGGGCAGGTCCAGCGCGGGCACGCCCGGTGTGTGTTTCAGCTCGGCGAACGCCTTCAGGATCGCGTACTGCTGATTCACCGGGACCACGACGGGGAGCGGCAGCCGCAGCCGCGCCGCCGTCCACAACGCCTGGACCGAGTAGTGGAACGAGCCGTCCCCGACGACCGCGACCACCGGGCGGCCGCGCCCGGTGTCGCGTTCCGCGAGCGCCATGCCGACCGCCGCCGGCAGCCCGAAGCCGAGACCGCCGCTGGCCATTGTCAGGTACGAGCGCGGCCGCTCGATCGGCAGCCGGCGGCGCAGCGCGGCCAGGTTGGACGGCGACTCCTGCACCAGCACCCCGTCCGCCGGCCACGCGTCCGCCAGCGCGGCGAACAACGCGTCGGCGCTCGGCGGGTCGGCCGGTTCGGGCGGGGCCGGCTGTGGGCGCGGTGACGGCGCCGCCCGGCCGGTCGCCGGCAGCAGCTCGCGCAGCGCGGCCATGGTCAGCCCGGCGTCGCCGAGCAGGCTCTCCCCGACCGGGGCGCGAGCCGCCTCGTCCGGGTCGTCGGTGACGTGCAGCAGGCGCGCGTCGCCGGGCAGGTAGTCACCCGGCACGTGCGGGTAGTACCGGAACACCGGCGCGCCTACCACCAGCACCACGTCGTGGCCGCGCAGCGCCTCCGACAGCGGCCCGATCGCGTACGGCAGCACGCCCCGGAAGTGCGGGTGCCGCTCGGGGAACACGGCCCGCTCGGGCGCCGGGGCGGCCCAGACCGGGGCGGCCAGGTGCTCGGCCAGTGCGACCGCGTCCGGCCAGGCGTCCGACCGGTCCACCGCCGCGCCGAGCACCAGCGCCGGGGCGCGGGCGCCGGCCAGCGCCTCGGCAAAGGTCCGCAGCCGGTCCGGGTCCGGCGCGATCCGGGTGGCGACGGTACGCACCTGCGGCGGCGGGTCGGCCGGACGGTCCCAGTCGTCCATCGGCAGGGAGAGGAAGACCGGGCCGGCCGGTGGCTGCACCGCCGAGGCGTACGCCCGCATGAAGGCCGCCGGGATGTCCTGCGCGCGGACCGGCTCGTGGGCCCACTTGACGTACGGCTGGGCCAGCTCGACCGCCCGGGGGCTGGCCAGGCGCGGCTCGATCAGCAGCATCTCGCGGGTCTGCTGGCCCGCGCTGACGATCAGCGGCGTCCGGTTGTGCCAGGCGGTGACCAGGTTGCCCATGCCGTTGCCGGTGCCCGGCGCGGTGTGCAGGTTGACGTGCGCGGGCCGGCCGGTGCCCTGGGCGTAGCCGTCCGCCATCGCGACCGCCGACGCCTCCTGGAGCGCGTGCACGTAGTGGAAGTCGGCCGGGAAATCCTGGAGGAACGGCTCCTCGGTCGAGCCCGGGTTGCCGAAGACAGTGGTCAGGCCGAGCGCGCGCAGCAGGTCGTAGGTCGCCTCCCGCACCGTCGCCATCGCCGGCTGCCTCCGTTCCGCACGCGGATGCCGGAGCCGGCCCGGTGCCCAGTCTCCCGACCAGCCGAATCTATCGGGCCGAAGGCGACTTTTCGGGCGCTTCCCAGGCTCAGGGCAGCGGGAACGGCAGCTTGATCCCGTCCAGCGCGCTTCCGCACTCGCACTCCCGCTCGGCGGGCAGCGCGGCGACGGCCTCCAGCAGCAGCCCGCGCAGCCGGTCGGTGTTCTCCGCGAAGACCCGGAACACCTCCTCGTGGGTGACCGACTCGCCCGCCTCCACACCCGCGTCCAGGTCCGTGACCAGCGCGATGGACGTGTAGCAGAGCGCCAGCTCGCGGGCCAGCACCGCCTCCGGGTGACCGGTCATGTTGACGATCGTGCCGCCCATCGAGGCGAACCAGCGCGACTCCGCCCGGGTCGAGAAGCGCGGACCCTCGACCACGACGACGGTCCCGCCGTCCACCGCCGGCACGCCGCGCCCGGCCGCCGTGTCCAGCAGCGTGCGCCGCCCGGCCGGGCAGTACGGGTCGGCGAACGACACGTGCACCGCGCCCCGGTCGTAGTACGTCTGCGCGCGCCCGCTGGTGCGGTCGATCAACTGGTCCGGCACCACGAACGTCCCCGGGCCCAGCTCCGGCCGCAGGCCGCCGACCGCGCAGGGCGCCAGCACCTGGCGTACGCCCAGCGACCGCAGCGCCCACAGGTTCGCCCGGTACGGGATCAGGTGCGGCGGGTACCGGTGATCGCGCCCGTGGCGGGGCAGGAACGCCACCCGGCGACCGCCCACCTCGGCGACGGTGATCGGGCCCGAAGGCTCGCCGTACGGGGTGTCCACCACGTGCTCCACGCCGTCGAGCAGGGCGTAGAGACCCGACCCGCCGATCACCGCCAGTTCGGCCTGCGCCGCCATCCGGCCCTCCCTCGATCCGTCGTGATCACCCGCCCGTCAGACCTTAACCAGCGGGCCGGGCGCAGGCTATGGTGCGTGACATGGCGTTGACAGGGTGGACGGTCGACGGCCTCGGGCCCGTACGGGCGCACGGCTGACGGGTGTCGGACATGCAGAGTGAGGGGCAGGCGATCGGTGGCCGAGCCATGGAGTCGATGACCGGACGACTGCTGGTCGCGACACCAGGGCTCAAGGATCCGAACTTCGACCGTACGGTCGTGCTGCTCGTCGCCCACGAACCCGGCGGCGCCCTCGGGGTGGTGCTGAACCGGGCCACCGAGGTCTCCGTGGCCGACGTGCTCGGCGACTGGAGCGACCTGGCCCGCGACCCGGCCGTGCTGTTCGAGGGCGGTCCCGTGCAGCCCGACTCCGCCATCTGCCTGGCCCGCATGCGGCACCCCGTACGACCGGTCAAGGGCTTCCACCGCGTCTCCGGCGCGGTCGGCACGATCGACCTCTCCGTTGACCCGGAGAAGCTGCGCGAGGCCGTCGGCGGGATCCGGGTCTTCGCCGGTTACTCCGGCTGGGGCGCCGGGCAGGTGGAGCGCGAGATCGAGGAGGGCTCCTGGTTCGTGTTCGACGCCCTGCCCGGTGACGCCTTCGTCGACCGGCCGGATGATCTCTGGCCGATGGTGCTGCGCCGGCAGGGCGGCATGATGGCGGCGGTGGCCCACTTCCCGCCCGACGTGGCGCTGAACTGACCCCTCGGCGGGGGGACCCCGCGAGATGACCATGCCGGGCGGCGTGTGTATAGTTCTTCCCGTGCCCGGGGGACCGGGGACGACCGCAAGGGGCCGTGGCGCAGCTGGTAGCGCACCACACTGGCAGTGTGGGGGTCAGGGGTTCGAGTCCCCTCGGCTCCACCTTGTGTTTGTGCAGGTCAAGCGGCATTTCTCGTCGAGAAATGCCGCTCTTTGACCTTTTGGTCACAAATCTGTTCAGCGCTCAGGGCCCGGTTGTGGCTGCGGCCTGTACAGCCCTCTGGGCGCGTCTCTGGCAGGACGAGCAACACACCGACGTCTGAAACTCTCCGTAACGCCGCAGCCGGCGACTGGCCGATGCGAACCGAGGCACGAGGAGGGCCGGTAGTGGAGAGCCCGTTCGGCCGGCGAGAGGTGAAGCTGGTCCTCGCGGGACTAACACGTCCGACGGCGCGCGGTACCGGGAGCGGTTCTCCAGCGAACTCGACGAGAGTGGGATCCGCGTCGAGATCCGACTTCTCGCCGCTCCCTGACGGTGGTCGCCCGAGATCATCGGCTCGGTGCCCTTGGACCGGCCACTGAACGGAAAGGGCTTACCGACGATCGTCGTACCGTGGTTCGCATGGTGGTACCTCCGCCCACCCGAGCAGAACACCCTGGCGAGGAATCATTCCTCGCCAGGGTGTTTTTTTTGGCGTCTCGAATGAGGCGCCAACACCGGCGATACGTCCTGTGCCGACCCGGATTCCGTTTCCTCGCTAGCGGGGGGAGCGGCCGGTGGCGAGACGTGGGGGCCCGGCCGGCAGGTCGCCGGCCGGGCCCCTCCGATCAGGACTCCTGTGTCCGGCGACGTCTGGCGAGGAAGAACATGGTTCCGCCCAGGGCGACCAGGACACCGCCTGCACCGGCCACGGCCGGAACCTTCTCGCTACCGGTCACCGGCAGCATGCCGGAGTGGTTGCCGTGACCGCCCGGTCCACCTGGCCCGCCGGGCTTGCCCGGAGCGCCAGGGCTGCCGGGTGCTCCGGGGCTGCCGGGTGCGCCAGGTGCTCCGGGGCTGCCGGGTGCTCCGGGGCTGCCGGGTGCTCCGGGGCTGCCAGGTGCGCCAGGGGCGCCGGGGCTGCCGGGTGCGCCTGGGCTGCCGGGTGCGCCGGGGCTGCCGGGCGGGCCGGAAGGTCCCGGCGGGCCGGAAGGTCCGGGCGGGCCGGTCGGTCCGGCGCACACCGGGGCGGTGATGACGTTGGTGTCGAGGGTGACGGCGGCGGTACGAGCCAGCGCACGGCCCTGGAGATTCGCGCCCGTGGCCATCGTGATCGACGCCTGGGCCATGATGGTGCCCAGGAAGGTGGTGCCCGTACCGAGCGTCGCGGAACTGCCGATCTTCCAGAACACGTTGCACGCCGACGCGCCGTTGATCAGGACAACGCTGCTGTTCGACGCCGTCGTCAACGCGGAGTCGACCTGGAAGATGAACACGGCCTGGGGGTCGCCCTGTCCGTTGAGCGTCAGGGTTCCGGTCAGCTGCGCTGCCCCGATCCGGTAGACGCCGGGGTTGAGCGTGTTGCCGCCGAGTTCCGCGGGCAGGTTGGTGAACGGGGTCCGACCGGCGGCGTCGTTGTAGGCCGTGGTCAGGTCGCTCTGGGCCTGGAGGGCGACCGCGTCGCCGAGGTGGACCTCGCCGCCGATGGTCGCCGTCCCGAAGCCCGACGCGGTGTTCCCCGGATACCTGCCGAGACTCTGCGCCAGGAAGCTCGGGCCGGTGTTGGTGGGCTCGGCGCCGGCCAGGACGGAGAAGTTGCCGGCCGTTCCGAGGTTGACCGGGGCATCCGCCGCGTTGGCCGCGGTCGAGTTGAAGATCAGTATGGTGACGGCCACGGCGGCAGCCGCGCAAGCAGCGAGTACTGACGGCGCCGTCCGCCTCAGGCGATGAACGGTTCGGACTTTCACTGAACACCTTCCGTGGGTACTCCTCGCAGGGGGTGTCACGTGACCGACCCTGCTCAAGTGACAGATGTGACAAGAGGTGTGTAGAACACCAAATCATCTGACAATGGAGACCGAACCACGAATGGGATAATTCGGATATGCTGAGCCGCCTTCATGTGCTGGCGGAGTTACCCCCGTCGCTCGTTGACGGGCTCACCCGGTCGAGCGGCCGACGGCCACCAGCGCCCAGCAGAACGCGCCGAAACCAGCCGTGTTCGCGAGCGCGCGGACGACGTTCCAGGCGATCCAGGTGGACTCGAAGCGCTCCCGTACCGCGGCGAGATCGCCGATCCGGTCCGGGGCGCCGGCCGCCGCGAGTGCATCGTTCAGCGGCACGTTCACCGCGACGGTGACGACGAACATCACCAGGTAGAGAGCGAGCCCGGCGGCGATCCACGGCAGCGCCGGCCGGGCCGCCCCGCGCCACGCCAGGACCGCCGACAGCGCGGCCAGCACCGGCGTACCCAGGAAGGCCAGCAGGAACCAGCCGTTGACGATGGTGACGTTGATGCGCTGCATCGCGTCCACGAACGTGCGGTCGTCCGCGCCGCGAAGCGCCGGCATCACGGCGTACGCGAACGCGGCGAACAGGCCCGCCATCAGCCCGGCCCCGACTGTGGCGCCGACCAGCGTCAGTTGTTGTACGAGTCGCATGTCCTCATCGAACCGCCGCGCGGTGAGACGGCCCATGGTCAGGACGCGCGATCCTGTGTTCAATCGTCTCCGTGGACGCCGTTTCCGGCCTGCTCGACGGCCCTCGGGCGCGGGGCGCCTTCCTGCTGCGCTCGATCCTCACCCCGCCCTGGTCGATGCTGATCCGGGACGAGGCGCCGCTCACGCTCGTCGCCGTGGTGCGCGGGGACGGCTGGATCGTGCCGGAGGAGGGCGAGGCCGCGCGGCTGACCGGAGGTGACGTGGCGATCGTGCGCGGTCCGGCCCCGTACACGGTGGCGGACGACCCGGCCACGGCACCGCAGGTGGTGGTGCACCCGGGCCAGCGCTGCACCACACCGGACGGGCGCGAGCTGTTCGCGATGACGCGCTGGGGCGTACGCACCTGGGGCAACGGGCCGGACGGCCGGACCGTGCTGCTCACCGGCACGTACCCGGTGCGGGGGACTGTCGGGAAGCGTTTGCTGGACGCGCTGCCGCCGCTCGCGGTGGTACGGCGCGAGTCCTGGGACACGCCGCTGGTGCCGCTGCTGGCCGCCGAGATCGTCAAGGACGACCCCGGCCAGGAGGCGGTGCTCGACCGCCTGCTCGACCTGCTGCTCATCGCCGCGCTGCGCGAGTGGTTCGCCCGGCCCGGTGCCGCCGCACCCGCCTGGTACCGGGCGTACGCCGATCCGGTGGTCGGCCGCGCGCTGCGGATGCTGCACCACGACCCGGCCCGGCCGTGGACTGTGGCGTCGCTCGCCGCCGAGGTGGGGATGTCCCGGGCGGCGCTGGCCCGACGCTTCACCGCGCTGGTCGGCGAGCCGCCCGTGGCGTACCTGACGGGCTGGCGGCTGGCGCTCGCGGCCGACCTGCTCCGCGAGCCCGGCGCCACAGTCGGCGCGGTGGCCCGCCGGGTCGGTTACGGCAGCTCGTTCGCCCTGAGCACGGCGTTCAAACGCCGGTACGGCGTGAGCCCGCGCCGGCACGTCGACCCGGATAGATTGGCCGGATGACTGTCGACCTGTTCGCCGGTGTCCCGGTCCGCGACCTCGCGGTGGCGACGGACTGGTACGAGCGGCTGTTCGGCGCCCCGCCGCAGTTCCGGCCGAACGACAGCGAGGCGGTGTGGGAGCTGGCCGAACGCCGCTACCTCTACGTCGACGTGCGGCCCGAGCACGCCGGTCACGCCATGCAGACGGTCTTCGTCGACGACCTCGACACCCGCGTCGCGGCGATCGCCGCCCGTGGTCTGACACCGGCCGCGCGGGAGACCTACGACAACGGCGTCCGCAAAGTGATCTTCCACGACCCGGACGGCAACGAGATCGGCTTCGGCGGCGGCCCGGCCTGACGGTCCGGCCGGGCCGCGTGGATTCGCGGCCCGGCCGGTGGCGTCAGCGGGGACGCCGCGTCTTCGGCAGGTCGAACTGGTCGGCCCGGCGGCAGTCCTTCGGGCCGCCGACCGCCTGGGGGCCGACCTCGTCCAGGGCCTTTCGGGCGCGCTGGCGGCCCAGGTTCCAGGCGTACCAGGGGTCGGGTTCGGCGAGGTCGTCGGCGATCCAGCTCAGCGTGCACCGGCGTACCGGGTCGGGGAGCTTGGCGAGCGCCGGGGTGGCGTCGGCGGACAGCGCCCGCAGGTACCACGCGTCGATCTTGCCGGTCTGCTCGTACCGCAGCGTGTTGCGGCGGGCGACGTAGTCCTCCGGGTTGAGCACGGCCAGGCCCAGCAGCATCGCGACCGCCAGCGCGAGCGTGGTGCCGGGAATCCACCGGCCCTTCCACTTGACGCCGGCCGCGATGATCATCAAGAAGACCGTGCCGAGCAGCATCTCGAACGCCATCACGAAGATCCGCTCGCCGGTGAAGCTGTAGACCTTCTGGTACGTCCACATCCGGGACAGCGCCGACGCCACGATCACCACGCTCAGCGCGCTGATCAGCCCGAGCAGCACGCGCAGCATGACGCGCTCGGCCGGCTGCTCCCGCCGTGCCCAGCGGCTGACCCCGCCGAGCACCGCCACCGTCAGCAGCGTGACGAACAGGAGCTGCCAGAAGCCGCTGCGCGCGTACTCGGCGTAACTGAGCCCGGCGACCCGCTGCACGTGCCGCTGCCCGCCGAAGAGCGTGGTGAACTGCACCACCACGAACCCGGCGAACAGCAGCGCGAGCGCGCCGATGGCCGGCGCCCACTCCAGCAGGCCGAGGCGGCGCTCACCGGCGCGATCCACGGTGGACAGATCCGGCGGCGCGGCGAGCGTGTAGAGCGCGGCGACAGCGATCAGACCGCCCACCACGGCCAGGAACAACCAGCCGAACACCGTGCCGAGGTTGATCTCGGGGACGAGCGAGCCGAGCGCCTCGGAGAACGCCGCGTCGGCCGACGCGAGCAGGCTGCCGAAGACCACGAGCACCACGACCGTGGCGACGACCGAGACGGTCACCTTGCGCACCGTCGCCTCCTGCGGCGAGGCGGTGATGTGCCGGCGCACCCAGGGCAGGCCGCGCAACGCCGCGAACGGCGTCGCCACCAGGCCGAACAGGATCGAGCGCACCAGCCGCCCGCCGATGATCGCGAGGGTGGCGCAGCCGAGCGCGCCGAGCACGCAGAACGTCACGAGCCACCAGGCGTTGCGGAACGCCGGCACGGCGATCAGGGCCAGGGCGGCCGCCGCCCACCCGGCCCGGATGAGCTTGTCGGCGCGCGGCAGGTCCGCGGTCTTCGACCGGACCGCCAGCACCACCGCGAGCGTGAGCGTCAGCCACCCCAGGAACCAGCCGACGCCGACGCGGCCGAGCGGCACGAACACCGCGCTGCCGACCGCGGCGGCCAGCACCGCGAGCGGCGCCGCCCGCCCGGTCGCCGCCTTCGGGCCGGGCCACCGCGCCCCGAGGAACGAGGTTCGTGGCACCGCCGGCCGCGGCGTCCAGGCTGGCGCCTGCGGGTGCCCACCCCAACCCGTGCCGGGGTACGGGGGCGCGGCCATCGGCCCACCGCCGTGCGGAGGCGGCGTGCCCGGAGCGCGCTGGGAACCCGGCGCGGGCGGCGGCCCGGAGGCCGGCTGCGCGCCCGGCGCGGCCCATGCTCCGGAGGCAGGCGGCTGCGTGGCGCCGGACGGGCCGGCAACCGCTGGCGTGCCGAGGGAGCCGGCAGGAGTCTCCGGGCCGGCTGTCGGTGGCGTGCCCGGGGGAGCGGCAGATGTCTGCGAGGCTCCCGACGGGCCGGAAGTCGCGGAAGCGGCCGTCCGCGGAGCACCGTCGCCGGGGCGCGCGCCGGTCCCGGCTCCACCGGAGTCGGCCGTGGCCGCGTCTGCCGGGCCGGCATCCGGGGTGGACGATGCGGCGTCGCCGGTGGCCGAGGACGTTGCGCCAGCCTGCTCCCGGCGAGCCGCCGGAACGGCGTCCGGCGGGGCGGCGACGGGCTCTCCGCCCGTCGGACGGTCGGCGACGGGCTTCCCAGCCTCGGCTGCTGCCGTCGGACCGCCGTCGACCGGTGTGGACCCGGCCGCGGCGGTCGGGCCGCTCGCGCCGGCGGAAGGGGCCGAGCCCTCGGCCGGCGTGGACAGGGCGGTGGCGGTGGTGCCGCTCGCGCCGGTGGCCGGGGCGGCGCCCTTCGCCGGGGAGCGCTCGGCGGCGGGCGCCGTCGCCTGGGCGGGCACCGCCGCCGTCGGCTGGCCGGGCGCCGTCGGCTGGCCGGGCGCGGGGACCAGCGGGAGAAACAACGCGTATCCCTGGGTGCCGGGCGGCACGGTGACCGGAATGGCCCAGCCGGGCTGCCCCTCGGCGCCCGGCCAGGGCACTGGCGCGGGAGCGCCCTCCATGGTGGGCAGCACCAGCAGGTACGGCTGCGCGGGGGCGGGGACGTCACCCGGCGCGGGCCCGGCCGCCGGGGCGGCGCGGGACGGCTCGGGGGACGGGGCCGGTTCGGACAAGGGACGCTCCTCGATCACAGGGTTTCGTCACTGTAGGGCCCACCCGGCGTCCGTCGCCGCCCCGGTTGTCCGTTCGGTCATGTCCCCTGGGCCGATCGGCGCGGATCGAACCTTTCGCGGCTCGCGGCCGTACCAGTGCGCGGGAGGTCGATCACATGGCCGCACGTCGCGCGCTCGCCGCGTCCGCCGCGCTCGCCGCCGTCGCCGCGACGGTGCCGCTGGGCGCCGCGCCGGCCGCGGCGCACGGTGCGCCGACCAGCCCGCTGAGCCGGTCCGCCGCGTGCGGGCCGGAGGGTGGCCGGGCGCAGACGCCCGCCTGCCGGGCCGCGATCGCCGCCGGAGCGGCGGTACGCGAGTGGGACAACATCCGGGTGGCCCGGATCGACGGGCGGGACCGGGAACGCATCCCGGACGGGGAACTGTGCAGCGGCGGGCTGTCCGCGTACCGGGGACTGGACCTGCCGCGCGCCGACTGGCCCGCCACCACGCTCACGGCCGGGGCGCGGCACACCTTCCGCTACCGCACCACCATCCCGCACCGGGGCACGTTCCGGTACTACGTCACCACCGGCTCGTACTCGCCGAAGCGTGCGCTGACCTGGTCGGACCTGGAGAAGAAGCCGTTCCTCCAGGTCACCGACCCGCCGATCCGCGCGGGCGCGTACGAGATGCGGGGACGGCTCCCAGCCGGGCGTACCGGCCGGCACCTCGTCTACGTCATCTGGCAGAACTCGGACACCCAGGACACGTACTACTCCTGCTCGGACGTGATCTTCCGGGCGGCACGCGGTGAGCCGGACGCGTCACCGGCAGCGCCGAAGGCGAGCGCGTCGCCTCCGCGTACCCTCGCCGGCGCGGCGACCGACGAGGAGTCGGCCGTGCCGGTCGCGACGGTGACCGACGGCGGACCGCTGTCCCGGCCGCTCGTGGTCGGCGCGGCGGCGCTCGTCGTCGCGCTGCTCGCGGCGGCGGTGGTCGGACTGCGGCGGACCGGCGGGCCGCCGCCCGGGCGGCCGTGCGGTGTCCGCAACCACCGCGCCGGGCGGCGCCGCATCTGGTGACTCAGCCGAGCAGGCCCTCGAT
The DNA here is from genome assembly GCF_023896895.1 of Micromonospora sp. CPM1. Lineage (NCBI taxonomy): Bacteria > Bacillati > Actinomycetota > Actinomycetes > Micromonosporales > Micromonosporaceae > Micromonospora > Micromonospora sp. CPM1. The sequence goes on along the minus strand of NZ_JAMHIU010000009.1, from coordinate 87,411 downwards.
CTCGGCCAGGTCGTTCCCGGCGAGGTCGAGGTTGTCCAGCGCGGCCACGTTGCCCTCCAGCTGCGCCACGCTGCTCGCGCCGATGATGAGGCTGGTCATGCGCGGGTCGCGCAGCGCCCAGGCCAGGGCGAGCTGGGCAAGCGTCTGCCCGCGCCCCTCGGCCACCGCGGCGAGCCCCCGGACCGTCGCCATCGTCTCGTCGTCCAGGTCGCTCTCGTTCAGGAAGACGCTCGTGCGCACCCGCGAGTCGGCCGGGATGCCCTTGAGGTAACGGTCGGTGAGCAGGCCCTGGGCGAGTGGGCTGTACGCGATGCAGCCGGCGCCGACGCGCTCCAGCGTGTCCAGCAGGCCGTCCTCCTCCGTCCAGCGGTTCATCATCGAGTACGACGGCTGGTTGATCAGCAGCGGCGTACCCAGGTCGCGCAGGATCTCGGCGGCCCGCTCGGTCTGCTCCGAGTCGTAGTTGGAGATGCCCACGTAGAGCGCCTTGCCGGAGCGGACGATCGCGTCGAGCGCGCCCATCGTCTCCTCCAGCGGGGTCTCCGGGTCGTACCGGTGCGAGTAGAAGATGTCGACGTAGTCCAGCCCGAGACGGCGCAGCGACTGGTCCAGCGACGAGATCAGGTACTTGCGCGAACCCCACTCGCCGTACGGGCCGGGCCACATCAGATAACCGGCCTTGCTGGAGATCACCAGTTCGTCCCGGTACGGCTTCAGGTCGGTGGCGAGCAGCCGGCCGAAGTTCTCCTCCGCCGAACCAGGCGGCGGGCCGTAGTTGTTGGCCAGGTCGAAGTGGGTGATGCCGAGGTCGAAGGCGCGGCGGACGATGTCCCGCTGTCGCTCGAAGGGGCGGTCCGGTCCGAAGTTGTGCCACAGGCCGAGGGAGATGACAGGCAGCTTCAGCCCGCTCCGGCCGCTGCGCCGGTAGATCATCTCGTGGTAACGGTCGTCGCTGGCGAGGTATGTCACCAGGCCATTCTGTCCGCACCGGAGTGCGCACGCAGCGGCGCGGGTACGTTCGGCCTCATGCGTTACGTGCGGCTCGACACCCCCAAGCCCATTTCCAAGATCGGCCTCGGCACCTGGCAGTTCGGCTCCAAGGAGTGGGGCTACGGCCCTGAGTACGAGCGCCGGGCCGCCGAGATCGTCCGGCGGGCGCTCGACCTGGGCGTGACCCTGTTCGACACCGCCGAGCTGTACGGCTTCGGCCGCAGCGAGCGCATCCTCGGCGCGGCGCTGGGCGACGACCGCGCCAAGGTCGTGGTCGCCAGCAAGATCTTCCCGCTGCTGCCGGTCGCGCCGGTGGTGCAGCAGCGGGCGGTCGCCTCCGCCGCCCGGCTCGGCGTCGACGGCATCGACCTCTACCAGGTGCACCAGGCCAACCCGGTGGTCGCCGACACCACCACCATGCGCGGCATGCGCTCGTTGCAGGACGTCGGACTCGTCGGCGAGGTCGGCGTCAGCAACTACGGCCTGCGCCGCTGGCGGTTCGCCGAGGCCGCGCTGGGCCGCCGGGTGCTGAGCAACCAGGTCCGCTACAGCATGATCGACCGCGGCCCCGAGGAAGACCTCATCCCGTACGCGGAGCAGGCCGGCCGCATCGTCATCGCGTACTCGCCGCTGGCGCAGGGTTTCCTCTCCGGCCGATACGACGCCACGAACCCGCCCGCCGGGGCGGTACGCCGGGCCAACCCGTACTTCCTGCCGGAGAACCTGGAACGCGGCACCCAGCTCATCGCCACGCTGCGCGAGGTCGCCGACGCGCACGACGCCACGCCGAGCCAGATCGCGCTCGCGTACGTGCTGCGGCACCCGAACGTGGTGGCCATCCCGGGCGCCTCCGGGGTCGAGCAGATGGAACGCAACGCGGCCGCCGCCGAGATCGACCTCGCCGACGACGAGTACGCCGCGCTGGTCGCCGCCGCGCACGCGTTCCGCCCGGTCACCGGCCTGGCCGCCGTACCCCGGATGGTCCGCGCCCGCCTCGGTAAGTGAGTGGCGTTCCGGCGGCTTCCCTTGTCGCGACATCGACGACGGAGGCCGCCGGTCATCGGAGCGCGCTAGCGTGGGTCGGGTGACCGCTCCCAACCAGGTTTCCCCGGTCCCGCCCGCCGACCTGCCGAGCACGCTCGGCGAGCTGCGCGCGACCGGCCACCAGTACCGCACGGTCAAACAGGAACTCCGAGACAACCTCCTCGCCCGGATGGGCTCCGGCGAGGAGCGCTTCCCCGGCATCGTGGGCTACGAGGACACGGTGCTGCCCGAGGTCGAGCGCGCGCTGCTCGCCGGGCACGACATGGTGCTGCTCGGCGAGCGCGGGCAGGGCAAGACCCGGCTGATCCGCTCGCTCGGCGGGCTGCTGGACGAGTGGACCCCGGTGATCCCCGGCTCGGTGCTCAACGAGCACCCGATGCACCCGATCGCCCCCGCCTCCCGGGCGCTCGTCGAGTCGGCCGGCGACGACCTGCCGATCGGCTGGCTGCACCGCTCGATGCGGTACGGCGAGAAGCTCGCCACGCCGGACACCAGCGTCGGCGACCTGATCGGCGACGTCGACCCGATCCGCCTCGCCCAGGGGCGCACGCTCGGCGACCCGGAGACCATCCACTTCGGGCTCGTACCGCGCACCAACCGGGGCGTCTTCGCCGTCAACGAGCTGCCCGACCTGGCCGAACGCATCCAGGTGGCGCTGCTCAACGTGCTGGAGGAGCGCGACATCCAGGTTCGCGGCTACCAGCTGCGGCTGCCGCTGGACCTGCTGCTGGTGGCCAGTGCCAACCCGGAGGACTACACCAACCGGGGCCGGATCATCACGCCGCTGAAGGACCGGTTCGGCGCGGAGATCCGTACCCACTACCCGCTCGACCTCGATCTGGAGCTGGCGCTGATCCGGCAGGAGGCCGACCTGGTCGCCGTGGTGCCGGAGCACGTGCTGGAGGTGCTCGCCCGGTTCGCCCGTGACGTGCGGGAATCCCCGTCGGTCGACCCGCGCTCCGGCGTGTCCGCCCGGTTCGCCATCGCCGCCGCGGAGACGGTGGCCGCCGCCGCGTTGCGTCGTTCCGGTCTGCTGGCGGGTGCCGGTGCCGGTGCCGGTGCCGGTGCCGCTGCCTCGGCTTCGGCCGGCGCCGGGTCGGCGTCCCGTCCGGAGGCGCCGGTGGCCCGGATCGGGGACACCGTGTCGGTGACCTCCACGCTGCGCGGCAAGGTCGAGTTCGAGAGCGGCGAGGAGGGGCGCGAGATCGAGGTGCTCGCGCACCTGCTGCGTACCGCCACCGCCGAGACGTTCCGCGCCCGCCTCGCCGGGCTCGACCTGTCCGGCTTCACCGCGATCGTCGCCGAGGGCGGCGCCGTCGAGACCGGCGAGCTGGTCTCCTCGTCCGAGCTGCTGCGCCAGGTCGGCACCGTACCGGGGCTGGCCAAGGTGCTCGACCGGCTCGGGCTCGGTGACGCGCCCAGCCCGGAGGAGGCGGCAGCCGGCATCGAGTTCGTCCTCGAAGGGCTGCACCTGACCCGCCGGCTCGGCAAGGACGTCACCGACTCCGGGCGCACCGTCTACGGGGATCGGGACTGACAGTGGCCGGCGGCAACCGCTTCCGTTACGGGCAGTGGCGCGGCGGACCCGACCCGCTCGCCCCGCCGTACGACGTGCGCGCCGCGGTGGACGCGGTCGGCTCGGACGTGCTCGCCGGCGGCAGCCTGCGCGAATCGCTGCGCGAGCTGCTGCGGCGCGGCCCGCAGGGGCGCGGCGGGCTGGACGACCTGGCCGCCCGCGCCCGTCGCCTGCGCCGGGAGGCGCTGCGCCGCGGCGACCTGGACGGCGCCGTCACCCGGGCCCGGGCCCTGCTCGACCAGGCGCTCGCCGCCGAACGCGACGAGCTGCGCGGCCGCGACGGCGACGACGCGCGGTTCGCCGAGGCCGTGCTCGACAACCTGCCCCGCTCCACCGCCCGCGCGGTGTCGGAGCTCTCCGGGTACGAGTGGGCCAGCGCGGAGGCACGGCAGACGTACCAGCGGATCCTCGACGGGCTGCGCGGCGACGTGCTGGAACAGCGCTTCGCCGGGCTGCGCGACGCGGCCCGGGCCACCGCCGACCCGGCCGTCCAGCGGCAGCTCGCCGAGATGATGCGCGACCTCAACGACCTGCTCGCCCGGCACGACCGCTCCGAGGACACCACCGACGCGTTCGCCGAGTTCATGCGCCGCCACGGGGAGTTCTTCCCGGAACGGCCCAAGGACGTCGACGAGCTGATCGACGTGCTGGCCCGGCGGGCGGCCGCCGGTGAGCGGCTGATGCGGTCGCTGTCGGACCGGCAGCGCGAGGAACTCGCCGGGCTGATGCGCCAGTCGCTCGGCGACCGGCTGTCCGGTGAATTGTCCCAGCTCGACGCACACCTGCGGTCGCTGCGGCCGGACCTGAACTGGCAGCGCGGCGAGCGGGTTCGCGGCGACGAGCCGCTCGGCTACGGCGAGGCCACCGGCGCACTCGACGAGATCGCCGAACTCGACGAGCTGCTGGACTCCCTCGACCAGGACCAGCCCGGTGCCACACTCGACGACGTCGACGTGGAGGCCGTCGCCCGCACGCTGGGCCGGGACGCCGCCGACGACGTACGCCGGTTGCGGGAGCTGGAACGCGAACTGCGCCGCCAGGGCTGGGTCACCCGGGACGCGGAAGGGCTGACGCTCAGCCCGAAGGCGCTGCGCCGGCTCGCCGGCACCGCGCTGCGGCGCGTCTTCGCCGACCTGACGGCCGGCCCGCGCGGCCAGCACGACCTCCGCTCGGCCGGCGCGGCCGGCGAGGTGAGCGGTGCGTCCCGCCCCTGGGAGTACGGCGACGAGCAGCCGCTGGACGTGGTGCGCACGCTCACCCGGGCGGTACGCCGGGCCGGTCCCGGAGTGCCGGTACCGCTCGCGGTCGAGGACTTCGAGGTGATGGAGACCGAACGGCGGGCGTCGGCGGCTGTGGTGCTCTGCGTCGACCTGTCGTACTCGATGATCTCGCAGGGGCGCTGGGGCCCGATGAAGCAGACCGCGCTGGCCCTGTCGCACCTGATGGCGACCCGGTTCCCGCAGGACGCGCTGCAGATCGTGGGCTTCGGCCGGGAGGCGATGCCGCTCACCCAGCAGGAGCTGGCGGCGGTGGAGCCGGACATGCAGCAGGGCACGAACCTCCAGCACGCGCTGCGGATCGCCGGCCGGCACCTGCGTCGGCACCCGGGTGCCGAGCCGGTGGTGCTGGTGGTCACCGACGGCGAGCCGACAGCGCACCTGGACCCGGAGGACGGCGAGGCGTACTTCCACTGGCCGCCGCTGCCGGAGACCATTTCGGCGACGATCCGGGAGGTGGACCGGCTGACCCGGTACGGCGCCACGCTCAACCTGTTCATGCTCGGCGACGACCCGGGTCTGCGCCGGTTCGTGGACGCGGTGGCGCGACGCTCGGGTGGCCGTATGTTCACTCCCGACCTGGACGACCTGGGCGAGTACGTGGTCTCCGACTACTTACGCTCCCGCCACGGCCGCCGCTGAGTTCGCTCCCGGCACCCTCTCTCTCGCCCCTGCTCGCTCTCTCGTCGATCTTGGAGTCGTGGCGCCCAAGATGCCCGGTTCGCGGCGTTCCCGAGGTGCCACAACTCCAAGATCGCCGGGCTGTACCGAGGTCATGGCGGGCTCCTCGTCGGCCCGCGACCGAGAGCTGCCCAAGATCCCCTGGCCGCCCCCCGGCGATCTTGCACTTCGGTGCCCCACAAACTGCGCGAATGGGACGCCCGGAGGGCCCGAACTGCAAGATCGCCGGGCTGGCCGCGTGGCGGCTCGCTTCTTGCGCCCCAGACGGACTGCCCCGGGCCGCCCGCCCGGCTGGGTCCGGCTGGGTCGATCATGAGGTTGACGGTCACTGGCGTCCGTTTTGTCGCCGCTAACCTCATGATCGACGGTGCGGGAGTGGGTGGCCCGTGTGGGTGAGGCTGTTCGGTTCGCGGGTGCCCCGGGGTCGGGGACACCGGTCGTTGGCGGGCTGTGTGGGTGGGGTGTCCGGTTCGGGGGTGGTGGGCGGCACTCTGACGGTGGAATCGCTGGCGGGTGGGTGGCGTTGTAACCGGGTGAACGACCGAGCATCGGCCGTGCCCCGCGAGCGGGGCGGCGCGAGCCCGGGAATGGTCCCGGCGGGCTGGTCGTTGAGCACGGTTCCGACGACGTGAACCCCCGCGCCGCACCTCCGGGTGGTGGCGTGAGGCGCCCGGGAATGATGCCGGGTGGCGGGTCGTTGGACATGCTTCCGGCGCCGCGCCGAGGCACCCCCCGGTGCCCCGCGAGCAGCCGGATCCCCAGACTTTTTGAGCGCCTGACGGTGCCCACGCATCCCGTCCCCCGGGTGCGTCGACCCCCGAATGGAGCATTTCTGATGAACACGATTCTGCGTAAGAGCGTTCTGGGTATTGCTGGTCTGGCCTTCACCGGTGGCGTGTTCGCCGGTCCGGTGGCCGCTCACGCGGCGGACACCACCACGCATGCGAAGCCGGTGAGTGTCACGGTGCAGGGTGACAAGCTGATCCCGCACGGTGTGCAGGGCGCCCAGTCCCGTATCGATCTGAACGACGAGCAGACCAAGAATGTGAAGGCGATCATCGCGGCGACGAAGAAGGCCGGCATGGACGAGCGCGCCGCGGTGGTGTCGATCGCGACGGCGTTGCAGGAGTCGAAGCTGGAGAACCTCGGCCACCTCGGTGACCGTAACGACCACGACTCGCAGGGCCTGTTCCAGCAGCGCCCCTCCTCCGGCTGGGGCACGGTCGAGCAGATCACCGACCCCGAGTACTCCACCACCGCGTTCCTGAAGGGTCTGAAGCAGGTCGACGGCTGGCAGGACATGCCCCTGACCAAGGCCGCCCAGACCGTCCAGGTGTCCGCCTACCCCGACCACTACGCCCAGTGGGAGCAGCAGGCCGCCGACCTGGTCGCCGAGCACTGGAACAAGTAAGAGACACGAAGGCCGGCACCCCGAACACGGGGTGCCGGCCTTTTCACGCGTCCGGGTGAACCGGGCGCGGTAGCAGGGGTGGCCCTGGCCGCGGCGAGGGTTGGATGCGGGGCATGGACGAGGTGGACGCCCCGGCACTGCGGCAGGCGTACGAGGAGTTGTTCGCGGAGATCGACGCGGGCGGGTTCGGGCCGCCGCCGGAAGGGCAGTTGAGCGCCGAGCAGATCGTCGCGCACCTCGCCGCCAACGACGAGCTGATGAGCGAGGCGACCGAGGCGGTGCTGGCCGGCTCGCCGTTCGCCTACTACGACCTGGACACCATCCACCGTCCGCAACTCGACGCGTTGGTCTCCGAGTGTGGCGGGCTGGACGGCCTGGCCGCGTTGTTCCGGGCAACCAGCCAGAAGCTGTGCGCGTTGGCCGAGCGGCTCGGCCCGGCGGCGGAGACACCTGTGGACACGGTGCTGCGCGAGGGCTTCGACCTGGACGTGGACGACTCCCTGCCCTGGGGCAGGGCGCTGGACCTGCACATCCGCGTGCACCTGCCGCTGCACCTGGCGCAGCTCCGCGCCCTGCGCCGCCAGCCCCACCTCGCCTGACCGCCTGACCGCCAGGCCGTCGATCAAGGAGTTGTGGCGGTGGACAACTCGGACACGTCCGGCCTTCCAGGCGCCACAACTCCAAGATCGACGGAAGCGGAGCGCGGGGCAGGAGACGGGCGGAACGTTCGGCGGTAGGCGGTGGGGGATACACCGACCCGGGCGTGGAAGTGCTGGCGCAGCGCGGCTGTGGTGCCGAAACCCGCGTCCCGGGCGATCCGGTCGACGCTCAGATCCGTCGTCTCCAGCAGCACCCGGGCGTGCTCGGTGCGCTGCTGGAGCAGCCACTGGGCCGGGCTGAGCCCGGTCTCCGAGCGGAAGTGCCGGGTGAACGTACGGACGCTCATCCGCGCGTGCGCCGCCATCTCGCGCAGCGCCACCGGCTCGTGCAGCCGCTGCCGCACCCACTCGCGGGTGGCGGCGGTGCCGTTGTCCGCGCCGCGGGGCACCGGCCGTTCGATGTACTGGGCCTGCCCGCCGTCGCGCCACGGCGGCACCACGCAGCGCCGGGCCGCCCGGTTGGCCACCGCGCTGCCGTGGTCGGTGCGGACGACGTGCAGGCACAGGTCGATGCCGGCGGCCACCCCGGCCGAGGTGAGCACGCGACCGTCGTCGACGAACAGCACGTCGGGGTCGAGCCGTACGCCGGGGTGCAGGCGACGGAAGCGCGACGCGTACGCCCAGTGGGTGGTGGCCGGGCGGCCGTCGAGCAGGCCGGCGGCGGCGAGCACGAACGCGCCGGTGCAGATGGACATGACGCGGGCGCCCCTGTCGTACGCCGCCCGCAACGCGCCGGCCACCTCGACCGGAACCGTGCCGTCGGAAAGCGGCGAGCCGGTGTGGATGCCGGGGACGATCACCGTGTCGGCGCTGCCCAGCAGTTCCAGGCCGTGGTCGGGGAGGACCTGGAAGCCGGCGCTGCTGCGTACCGGCAGGCCGCCGGGGGTGCAGGTGTCCACCGCGTACAGCGGGGTGCGGTCGTCGGCGCGGGCGGCGCCGAGGACCTGGGCCGGGGTGCCGAGGTCGAGCGCCACCACGCCGTCGAGGGCGAGGACGGCGACCCGGTGCGGTACGGACATGGCCCGATTATTGCGCACGATGGCTTTCCGGCCACTCGTCGGAGGAGCCGCCCGGCCCGAGACTCGGTTGGTGACCCGATCCCGCCTGCATCCGGCCTGGCTCGTCGCCGCCGTCGCCTTCGTCGCGCTCGTCGGCGCGGCCGGTTTCCGGGCCACCCCCGGCGTGCTGCTGCACCCGCTGCACGGCGAGTTCGGCTGGCCGCTGGCGACCATCTCCGCCGCCGTCTCGGTCAACCTGCTGCTGTACGGCCTCACCGCGCCGTTCGCTGCCGCGCTGATGGACCGGTTCGGCATCCGTCGCGTGGTGGCCGGCGCGTTGGTGCTGGTGGCCGCCGGCAGCGGCCTGACCGTGGGGATGACGCAGAGCTGGCAGCTCATCCTGTGCTGGGGCGTCCTCGTCGGGCTGGGCACCGGCTCGATGGCCCTGGCGTTCGTGGCGACGGTGACCGGGCGCTGGTTCGTCGAGCGCCGCGGCCTGGTGACCGGCGTGCTCACCGCGGGCGGCGCGGCCGGGCAGCTCGTCTTCCTTCCGCTGCTCGCGGTGCTGGTGCGCGACCACGGCTGGCGCACGGCGGCACTCGTCGTGGCCGGGGCCGCTCTGGCGGTCGTACCCCTTGTGGTGTGGTTGTTGCGGGAGCACCCGGCGGACCTGGGGCGGCCCGCCTACGGCGCGACCGAGGTCGTGCCGCCGGCCCGGCCGGAGGGCGGTGCCGCGGCGCGGGCGGTCGGCGCGCTCGCCGCCGCCGCGCGGACGCGGCCGTTCTGGCTGCTCGCCGGCGGGTTCGCGATCTGCGGCGCGACCACGAACGGCCTGGTGGGTACGCACTTCGTGCCCGCCGCGCACGACCACGGCATGCCGGAGACCACAGCCGCCGGGCTGCTCGCCGTGGTCGGGATCTTCGACATCGCCGGCTCGATCGCCTCCGGCTGGCTCACCGACCGGGTCGACCCCCGGCTGCTGCTCGGCGCCTACTACGCGTTGCGCGGGGCGTCGCTGCTGGTGCTGCCGAGCCTGTTCGCCGGGTCGGCCCGGCCGAGCATGCTGGTCTTCATCGTCTTCTACGGGCTGGACTGGGTGGCGACGGTCCCGCCGACTGTCGCGCTGTGCCGGGAGTGGTTCGGCGCGTCCGGTGCCGTGGTGTTCGGCTGGGTGTTCGCCGCGCACCAGTTCGGGGCCGCGCTGGCGGCCACCGGCGCCGGTCTGGTCCGGGACCGGCTCGGTGACTACGCGATGGCCTGGTACGTGGCGGGCGCGCTGTCGATCGGCGCGGCCGGACTGTCGCTGCTGCTGCGCCGCCGTGCCGCCGGCGAGCGCGCGTTCACGCTGCCGGTGGCAGCGGGCCGGCGTGCCTGGAGCTACCGGGGTTGACCGCCGGGGCTGACCGGCCGGTGCTACCCGGGGCCGACCGGTCAGCCGGCCGCCCACTGCTGCTCGGGAGCGCCGCTGCACGGAGCCTGCTCCAGCTCGCGCCCCGGCTCGGTGCCCGCGTCGTCGACCTGCGCGCACTTGCCGCTGTGCACGGCGACCAGCAGCGCCGCACCGTTGCCGGCCGACTGGAACCGCCACTGCTGGTTGGCCTGCCCGTTGCAGGACCACTGCTGCACGTCCGCGCCGTCGTCGGTCTTCGCCTCGTTGACGTCCAGGCACTTGCTGCTGGCCGCGTTCACGAGCAGGTAGGTGTCGTCGGTGACCGGCGTGACCACCCACTGCTGCTCCGGCCCGCCGGTGCAGTCGGCGAGCGCGGCCTGCGCACCCTCGGCCTCGTCGCCGGTCACGCCGAGGCAGCGCCCGGACGGCACGCCCCGGATCACCTTCGGCGTCGCCACCGGCGCGGCGGGTGTGCTCGGCGCGGCGCTCGGCGAGGGCGACGACGACGGCGTGGGCTCCGCCGTCGGTTCCGCGCTCGGCTCGCTCGGCTCCGCTGTGGGCACCGCGGCCGCCGGCACCACCGGCCGGTCGCCGCCGCCGCCGAGCACGCCGGTGGCGAAGAAGGCCCCGAGGAGTACGCCCGTCACGCCGACGCCCAGCGCGACCCGCATCAGCGGGTCCTGGGGCAGCCGGACGCCACGGGCGCGGCGCGCGCCGCGGGCGCCGTAGACGGTGCCGGACGGGTCGGAGTGCGGGTCGGCCATGGGGGCATCCTGACCCACCGGGGCCGCCGGGTGCCAGTCGCCCCGGCGGCACGGTGACTCAGTCGACGACCCGGACGTCCTTCCAGAACGCCACCCGGTCGCGGACCATCTCCGCCTCCGGCTTGGGGTCGGGGTAGTACCAGACGGCGTCCGGGCTGGTGGCGCCGCCGTGTTCGAGCGTGTAGTAGGAGGCCGTGCCCTTCCACGGGCAGACCGTGTGGGTGTCGGACTCCCGGATCAGGTCGTCGCGCAGTGCGGTACGGGGGAAGTAGTGGTTGCCCTCGACCACCACTGTGTCGTCGCTCTCGGCGACGACGAGGTCGTTCCAGACGGCTTTCGGCATGTCCTCCACGCTATGCCCGTGGTCGCGTGCCGGCCACTGCTCAGCGCGTCGGCTCCTCGTCGGTCACGTCGGCGACCGTCGCGCCGAGCGCGGCCAGCACGGTGTCCGCGTCGACAGCGACGGCCAGGCCGTGCTCGCCCGCGCCGAGCGTGATCTCCCGGCCGCGCAGCCGCTCGTCGGCGACCACGGGCCAGGCGGTGGTGGAGCCGAACGGTGTGATGGTGCCGCGCGCGTACCCGGTGGCGGCCTTCGCGGCCTCGGCGTCGGGCATCGACAGCCGGCTCACCCCGAGCAGGGCGCGCAGCTTCGGCCAGGAGATCACCCGGCCGCCGGGCGTCAGCACGAAGAGCAGGTCGCCCTCGCCGCGGCGGACCACGATCGTCTTGACCACGTCGGGCACCTCGACGCCGCGCGCCGCGGCCGCCTCGGCGAGGCTCGCGACCGGACCGTGGCGGATCACCCGGTACGGCAGGCCGGCGTGGTCGAGAGCGGTCAGCGCGGGATTCGCCATGGCGGTCACGGTAACGCGCGAGTCGACCGCGAGTCGGCGAGGCCACCGTGGACGTCCCACGAATTGTCGTACCCGCGCGTAAGGTGATCTCATGCACGCTGTCCGTGATCATGAACGGGCGGTGGACACGCTGCGGCGCTCCTACGCCGCGGTGCCCGCCGGGGAACCCGTACGGCTGGCCAAACACACCTCGAACCTCTTCCGGCCGCGCTCCGCGCCGCGTGCCCCGGGCCTGGACGTGAGCGGCCTGACCGGGGTGCTCGCCGTCGACCCGGCGGCCCGCACCGCCGACGTGCAGGGCATGTGCACGTACGAGGATCTGGTCGACGCGACGCTGCCGCACGGCCTGATGCCGCTGGTCGTGCCGCAGTTGCGCACCATCACGCTGGGCGGCGCGGTGACCGGGCTGGGCATCGAGTCCACCTCCTTCCGCAACGGTCTGCCGCACGAGTCGGTGCTGGAGATGGACGTGCTCACCGGCGCGGGTGAGATCGTCACGACCCGGCCGCGGGGCGAGCACGCCGACCTGCACCGGGCCTTCCCGAACTCGCTCGGCAGCCTCGGCTACGCCACCCGGCTGCGCATCGAGCTGCAACCGATCCGCCGGTACGTGTCGCTGCGCAACATCCGGTTCACCCGGCTGGAGGAGTTGGTCGACGCGATCGGCGAGGTGGTCGCCAAGGGTGCCTGGGGTGGTGAGCCGGTCGACGCCATGGACGGGGTGGTGTTCAGCCCCGGCGAGGCATACCTGGTGCTCGGCACGTTCACCGACGAGGCCGACGAGCGTCCGTCCGACTACACCGGCCAGGAGATCTACTACCGCTCACTGCGCCGGCGCACCCGGGACACGCTCACCGCGTACGACTATCTCTGGCGCTGGGACACCGACTGGTTCTGGTGTTCGGCGGCGTTCGGGGTGCAGCACCCGGTGGTGCGGCGGCTGTGGCCGCGGCGCTACCGGCGCAGCGACGTCTACCACCGGATCGTGCGGCTGGAGCACCGGCACCAGGTGGCCGCCCGCGTCGACAGGTGGCGGGGCCGCCCGGCCCGCGAGCGCGTGGTGCAGGACGTGGAGGTCCCGCTCGACCGCACGCCCGAGTTCCTGCGCTGGTTCGCGGCGAACGTGGGCATGACGCCGGTGTGGCTGTGCCCGCTGCGGCTGCGGGAACCCTCCGGTCCCGGGTCGGCGAAGGCGTGGCCGCTGTATCCGCTCCAACCGGGCGAAACGTATGTGAACATCGGCTTCTGGGGAAGCGTGCCCATCGCGGCCGGCGCCGCCGACGGCGACGTCAACCGCCAGATCGAGCGCATGGTGTCGGAGGTGGGCGGCCACAAGTCGCTCTACTCCGACGCGTACTACGACCGGGGCGAGTTCGACCGCCTCTACGGCGGGGACACCTGGCGTGCCGTGAAGGACCGCTACGACCCGGACCACCGACTCACCGGACTGTACGAGAAGGCGGTATCCCGAGCATGAGTCTGACCGACCGAACACCGGGGGCGGCGAGCGCCCCGGCCGGCCCGCCGGCGGGCGGGCGGCGTACCGGACCCACAGTCGCGGACGTGGTCCGCGCGGTCACCACCGGCGCCCTGCCCGTCCGGGTCACCGGCTACGACGGCAGCGCGCTGGGCCCGGCCGACGCCGGGATCACCCTGGCGATCCGCACCGAGCGGGGCCTGTCCTACCTGCTCACCGCGCCGGGCGACCTGGGCATGGCCCGGGCCTACGTCAGCGGCGACCTGGGACTGGAGGGCGTGCACCCGGGTGACCCGTACGAGGCGCTGCGGGTGATCAAGGACGAGGTGCCGCTGCGGCTCCCGGCGATGAGCGAGGCGCTCGCGCTGGTCCGTGGGCTGGGCTGGGAACGGCTGCGTCCGCCGCCGCCCCCGCCGCAGGAGGCGGCGCCGCGCTGGCGGCGGCTGATGACCGGCCTGCGTCACTCGCGTACCCGGGACAGCAGCGCGATCTCCCACCACTACGACGTGTCGAACGCCTTCTACGAGAAGGTGCTCGGGCCGTCCATGACGTACACCTGCGCGGTCTTCCGCAGCCCCGGCGACACGCTCGAAGAGGCGCAGCGGAACAAGTACGACCTGGTCGCCGGCAAGCTGGCGCTCAAGCCGGGGATGCGGCTGCTGGACGTCGGCTGCGGCTGGGGCGGCATGGTCCGGCACGCGGCCCGCGAGTACGGCGTCAAGGCGCTCGGTGTGACGCTGTCGAAGGCGCAGGCCGACTGGGCGCGCGCCGCGATCGAGCGGGAGGGGCTGAGCGAGCTGGCCGAGGTGCGCCACCTGGACTACCGGGACGCGCCGCGCGAGCAGTTCGACGCGATCTCCTCGATCGGGCTGACCGAGCACATCGGGGTGCGCAACTACCCGGCCTACTTCGGTGCGCTGCGCTCCCGGCTCAAGCCGGGCGGGCGGCTGCTCAACCACTGCATCACCCGCGCCGACAACCGGGCGCCGCACCGCTCCGGCGCGTTCATCGACAGGTACGTCTTCCCCGACGGCGAGCTGGCCGGTCCGGGCCGGCTGATCAGCGAGATCCACGACGCCGGGTTCGAGGTGCACCACGAGGAGAACCTGCGCCAGCACTACGCGCTGACGCTCGCCGGCTGGTGCCGCAACCTGGTCGAGCACTGGGACTTCTGCGTCGGCGAGGTCGGGCCGGGCACCGCGAAGGTGTGGGGGCTCTACATGGCCGGCTCCCGGCTGGCGTTCGAGCGCAACGGCATCCAGTTGCACCACGTGCTCGCCACGCACAACGGTCCGGACGGGGTGAACGGGTACCCGCTGCGTCCGGACTGGACGCCCTGACCGGTCGTACCGACGAAAGGCCGCGCGGACCGCGCGGCCTTTCGTCGAAGCCATTGACAAAGAAGTTTTGTACGTACAAACTGATTTTGCCATGAGAGACGTCCTGTATCTGGAACAGCGCGAGCAGGCCGAAGTCCTGCTCAAGCCGCAGCGCATCGAGGTGCTGCGGCAACTCGCCGAGCCCCGCACCTGCACCGAGGTCGCGGCCCGGCTGAGGCAGACGCCGCAGCGCGTCTACTACCACGTCAAGCAGCTCGTCTCGGCCGGGCTGGCCGAGCAGGTGGCGCAGCGGCAGGTACGCGGCATCACCGAGGGCATCTACCAGGCCGTCGCCCGGTCGTACTGGCTCTCGCCCCGCCTGGTCGGCCGCATCGGCGGCACCCGCCGGGCCCGCGACGAGCTGAGCCTGGGTTACCTGCTCGACCTCATGGAGGAGGTCCAGGCCGACATCGCCGCGCTGGACCGCACCGCCCCCGAACTTCCGTCCATCGGCGTCTCCGGCGAGATCCGGGTGCCCGCCGAACGGCGGCAGGAGTTCCTGCACGACCTGCAGACGACGCTGCAGGACCTGTTCACGCGCTACGGCGGCGCCGAGGGGGACGCCTTCAAGCTCGCCGTGGCCTGTTACCCGAAAGGCGACAAGCATGACTGAGCCGATGACCATCCGCGCCCGCCTCGCCGCCCCGGTGGCGACCGTCCGCCGGGCCCTGACCGACCCCGCCGAACTGCGCGTGTGGCTCGCCGAGCACGCCGAGGTCGAGCTTCCCCGGCGGTACGAGTTCTGGGGCCGCTACACGCCCGAGGGCGACGCGCCACACCAGCGGCTGCTGCACGTCGACGACCGGACGCTGCGCTTCGCGTGGACACTCGACGGGGTGGAGACCACCACCGAGTTCGAGCTGGAGCCCGACGGTGACGGCACCATACTCACGCTGCGGCAGAGCCACTTCAGCTTCGAGGAGGCGATGAGCGGCAGCAGCATCCGCGGCGTGCTCCAGACGTACTGGTACCTGGCGCTCGCCAACCTCAACGACCACCTGGACGGCCGGCCGCTGCTGCCGCGTACCGACTTCACCTCCGCCGACCTGCGCGGCGAGCTGCTGATCGACGCGCCGATGGACAAGGTGTGGACGTCGCTCACCGACTCGGAGCAGGCCGGCGCCTGGTTCGGCTACCCGATCGGCATCGAGCCCTGGGAGGGCGGCCGGTACGCGATGGGCGGCTTCGACGCCGGTCAGGCCGCGAAGGTGTTCGACGTGACGCCGGGGCGGGGGCTCTCCATCGACTGGGGACCGACCGGCGTGACCTCCTGGGAGCTGGACGAGTCCGAGGGCCGGACGAAGCTGACGTTCGTGCAGTCCGGCTTCGACGAGGGCAACCCGCCGTACGGCGCCTGGACCGGCATCGTCTCCGGGTTCGCCGAGCTGCGGCGCTTCCACGAGGTGCCCGACTGGCGACCGATCTGGCTGACCGACGAGGTTCCCGCCTGACCTTCCGGTGACCCGCCCGGGGCCCGCTTAACCCGGGCCCCGGGTGGGTAATGCCGGGCGATGTTCTTCATCTTCGGGCTGCGGACCAAGGTCGACAGGTCCGGCGTCGTCACCCAGGTCTGCCGTAACTGCGGCAACCAGGCCGCCCAGGTGATCACCCGCCGGGTCACCAGGTTCAGCCTCTTCTTCATCCCGCTGATCCCGCTGCGCACCCGGTACGCGCAGCAGTGCACGTTCTGCGGCGCCCAGTACGACATCTCGCGGGCCGAGGCCGAGCGCCTCCCGGTCGGCTGACCGGTGACCCGCTTCCTCTGCTGGCTGATCGGCCGGCAGCCGGTCACCCCGCCCACCGTGCCGGTGCACACCGCCGCCCGACCGCCCTGCACCCCCGGGCGCCGGCACCGTCGCCGCAGCCGCCGGGTCGCGGGCGCGCAGTCGCCCCGCTCGCCCTGGAACCGCTCAGCCGGCCGCTGAGTCCCCGGGTGCGCACACCTATTCTGGGATCATGGGTGGCGTGGAGGAGCGGCTGGCGCAGATCCGGGGTGGTGGGCCGCCCCGGCGGCACAACGCCCGCACCATCGCCGCGCTGACCGGCAACCCCGGCTGCACCCGGCGGGCCGTGCTGGACAGCGCGGGCGCGGACAAGCCGGCGCTCGCCGAGCAGCTCGGCTTCCCGGCCCGGTTCGGCCAGTCCCGCTTCGCGATCACCCGGGGCAACGCCTTCGAGGCCCAGGTCAAGGCCGACGGCGGGAAGGAACTGCTGCGCCTGGTCGCGGAGCGGCTCGGCGTACCGGTTCCGACCGATGCCACCTGGACCGACCTCGGCGCCGACGAAGACCGGCCGGAACGGTCGCGGGCGGCGCTCACCGCGGGCGGCGACGGCCCGGCGCTGTTCGACCATCCGCTGCTCGGCTTGGACGTGGCTGGTACCCGGGTGCACCTGGAGCCGGACCTGGTCGCCGCCCGGCTGGCCGGCCGGTTCCACGTCGTGGAGATCAAGTCGTTTCCGGTGATCGACGGGCAGGCCGACCCGGGCAAGGTGGCCGCCGCCGCGATCCAGTCCGCCGTCTACGTGCTGGCGCTGCGCGAGCTGCTCGCCGCCGAGGGACGCGACCCGGAGCTGGTGTCGCACGAGGTGGTGCTGGTCTGCCCGCGCGACTTCGCCAACCAGCCGGTGGCCAGCCTGCTCGACGTGCGCCGGCAACTGCTGGTGCTGCGCCGCCAGCTGGCCCGGATGGCCCGGGTCGAGGAGCTGCTCGCCGCCGTGCCGGCCGGGTTCACAGTCGACCCGGCGGCCGATCCGGCCACGCTCGCCGCCGCGCTGCACCAGGTGCCCGCGCGCTACGCGCCCGACTGCCTGGCCGCCTGCGAGCTGGCGTACTTCTGCCGGCACGAGGCGCGCGGCCGGACCGGCGCGCTGGGCCGGCCGGTCCGCGAGGCGCTGGGTGGCGTCGAGGACGTGGCCGACGTGCTGGCGCTCGCCGAGGGAGTGGCCGCGCCCGAGCCGGAGCAGGCGGAGGCCGCCGCGCTGCTGCGGGCCGCCGCGCGCCTGCGCGCCGACGCCCTCGCCGGACACCCCGCGTGAGTACGCTTCGCGCGCTCGCCCGGGCGCAGGCGGTCGCCGCCGGGCGGGCCCAGCCGGTGGCCACGGTCCGCCACCTGCACCTGTCGGAGCGGCCGCTGGTGCTGGTGCCGCTCGCGCTGGCCGGTGAGGCGAACGCCCCGCTGGCCGCGATGGTGGGCGCCGCGCCCGACGAGGCCCGGCTGCTGGTGGTGCCGCAGCCACGCAACCGGGACCAGCGGTTCGCGTTCGCCGCCGAGCTGGCCGGGATCGTGCTGCCGTACCTGGACGAGTTCCGTGACCTGACCGAGGCGGTGCCGGTGGACCGGGGCCGCGACGTCCGCCACCGGTACGTGGACGCGCCGCAACTGCTGGTGCCGAACCCGGCCGGGATCACGTTCCTGCGGTTGTTCGGCCGTTCCACCCGGTTCCGCCGGACCGACGGCGAGTATCCGGTGCACCCGTCGGTGCCGCTGCTCGGCCGCTGGCTGACGTTCTTCGCCGAGCGCGCCGAGCAACCCGGCTCGTCGGCCCTGCTGGCGCTCACCGACGCGCTGGCGCTGCACTGGGCGACCGGGCAGAGCGTGGTCGAGGATCTGCACCTGCCGGCGGTGCTGGGCTGGCTGGACCCGCCGGCCGGGCTGACCGGCGCCGAGGCGGCGGCCCGCGCCGAGGATCCGGCGCACTGTCCGCCGGCCGGGCCGGCCACCGACCCGGACTTCGACAACCGCCGGCTCGCCCCGGCGATCGAGGCGTACACCCGGGCCGAGGACGACCCGGCGGCCCGCGCGGCCGCGTACGACGAGCTTGCCGGCCTGTTGCGCGACCAGCTCGCGCCCACCTGGGAGCTGATGTGGCGCGGCGTCGGACTGCTGCGGACGCTGCCGGCCGGCACGCGGGTGACCGGCCGGTGGGCCGGTGACCGGGACGCGTTCACCGCGCACGCCGAGCACGTCGACGCCGGGGGCGGCCCGCAGCCGCGCCGCGACGGCGCGGTGGCGGCGGCGCTGCGGTTGCAGCGGCTGGAACGGGCGTCGACGGCGTGGGCGGTGCAGCGCGCCTACGACGATCCGCTGGTGATGGCCGAGCACCGGCTGTCCGGGGAGGCGTTCGTCGGCGAGGTGACGCTCGCCGACCCGGCGCGGGTGGACGACTCCGGCAAGCGGCCGGTGCTGCGCCCGCGCATCCAGGTGGTCACCACCGAGCCGGTGCCGATGCCGGTGGGCGCGACGCTGTACTCCCCGGCCCGCCCGGGCCAGAAGGCGAAGGTCGTGTTCGTGACGCCCGGCGGCGACGGCAAGACCGAGGTGGTGCTGGAACTGTCCGGCGGGATGGGCCGGGGGTTGACCGCGCCGCCCGGCAGCGTCCCCGAGGTGGGCGAGCGGATCTGCCTGACCGGCCTGTCCGACGGCTTCCTGCCGGGTGGCGCGTTCCCCGCGCCGGAGGAGACGCCGTGGACGCACGGCGGGCCGCCCGGCACGGCCGTCGCGCCGCAGGACCCGGCCCCGGCGGAGGAGTGGTCCTGACCGGCGCGGCTCAGCCCAGGGCGGCGAGGGCCGTCCGCGCCTCGGCCGCCGTCGGCCGGTCCGGGTCCGCCGCCAGCAGCGCCTCCAGGCTCCGGCGGTACGCGACGTCGTGTGCCCGGTCGGCCGGTGTCGCCACGTCCGGGGCGACGCCGCAGCCCTCCCAGTTCGTGCCGCTCGCCGCGTGCACGGGCCGGGCCACCGGCACCGTCAGTTCCAGGTGCGGGTGCAGTCGGTGCCCGATCCGGGGGTGCGCGCCACCCCGGGTCGGCTCGCCGACCACAGTGGCCCGGCCGAACTGCTGAAGGTCGTACGCCAGCTCCTCGCCGCCGGAGAACGTCGCCGGACCGGTGAGCACGTGGACCGGCTTGTCCGGCGCGTACCGGGGGACCGGCAGCCAGGCGGCGCTCCAGAACTGCCGGGTGGCGCCGGAGCGCTCGTGCATGGTGTGCAGGTGCGTCGGCTCGGCGAAGAACCAGCCGCAGAGCAGCGCCACCCCGTCCGGGCTGCCGCCCTCGGTGCCGCGCAGGTCGAGCAGGAGCGCGTCGGTGCCGGCGAGCAGCCGCAGCGCGGCGGTCAGCGCGTCGCCGGCCAGGTCGGGCGGGAACACGTACGGCTGGATCTCCAGCAGCCCGACGTTGCCCGGTAGCCGCTGCACCCGGGTCACGCCGCCCATGCCGAGCGCGGCGAGCCGCTCGAAGTGCTCCCCGGTCGGGTCGTCTGCCTTGTCGGACAGCGGCTGCTCGTGGTGCTTGAGCCGCAGGTGCAGGTCGCCGTTGACCGACTGGAGGTCGGCGGTGACGAGCGCGCCGAGCGTGGCGGCGTCGTCCGCACCGGCGTACGCCCCGGCGCGCAGGCGCCCACGCAGGTGGCCGGCGATCCGGTCGGCCACGTCGGGAAAGACGTACTCCTCGGTGACCAGGCCGGCGGCCCGCTCGACGATGCTCGTGATCTCGTGCGAATCCATTGATTCCCCGTTCTCGTGGTGGAGGAGAAGTAGAGCAGCCGGTTGACAAAGCGTCAAGAGAATTAGACGCTTTCGTGGTGACCGACGACCTGGAGATCCACAGCCCGGCACACTTCAAGGCGCTGGCCCACCCGTTCCGGCACCGGCTGCTGTTCGCGCTCGGGGCCGGTCCCGCCACGATCAGCCAGCTCGCCGCCCGCCTCGGCGCGGCCAAGGGCACAGTGGCCCACCACCTCGGGGTGCTGACCGAGGCCGGCATGGTCCGCCCGGCGCACAGCCGCCAGGTCCGGGGCGGCACCGAGCGCTACCACGAACGTACGTTCCGCCGCCTCGGCGGCGTCGACACGGACGGCGCTGCCACGGCGGCCCTGCTGGGCGCGTTCGCCGAGGAACTCGCCGGTGACCCCGACCCGCTGATGCACCTGCGGCACCTGCGGCTCACCCCGGCCCAGGCGCAGCGCCTGCGGTCCACGCTGGACGAACTGGTGGGCGAAGCCGAGGAGGCGCCACCGGGACAGGCGCGCTACGGCGTCCTGGTCTCCCTCTACCGGCACCCGCCCGCGGTCCGCTGACCGACAGTCGTCGACTCTGGCGGCCGTCCCCGGCGCTGACTAGGCTTGCGCCGTCCGTCGTCCGGTCCTCGTCGCCGAGGGTGCACGTCTGGAAGAGAGCCGGAGCGCATCGTTGTATCCCAGCACGACGTGAGCCTCGCCGCCGCGGCACCGGCCCGTCATCCGCTCGTCGGCCGTGTCGGACTCGTCGCGGCCGCTGTCGTCGTACTCGGCGAGATGGCCTGGCTGGCCGCCCGGCTGCCCGGCGCGGCACTGGTGAGCGACCTCGGCGCGATGGCGGTGTCGAGCTGGGCGGCGGTGCTCTGCGCCGGCGCGGCGCGACGACAGCCGGCCGTGCTGCGCCGGTTCTGGGAACTGCTCGCCGCCACCATGGCCCTCGCCGCGCTCGGCCGTGCGGTGTGGACCGTGGAACGGCTCGGCGGTCTCGGCCTGCCCCACACGCCGCTGGTGGCGGGCCTGTTCGCCGCCGGCATCGTCACCGGCACCGCCGCGCTGCTCTGCTCCCGCACCGGCCCGCGCAGCGTGATCGGCCGGGCCCGCACCCTGCTCGACGGGGTGATCGTCGGGCTGGCCCTCATCCCGATCGGCTGGGTGGTGGTGTTCCACCGGATCACCGACGCCGAGCTGGCCGACCCCATGCGGACGTTCGGGCTGCTCTACCCGATGTTCGACCTGATGCAGCTCACCATCCTGGTGGCGGTCGCCGGTCCGGGCCGGCCGATGTGGCGGGCGCTCACCGTGATCGGTGCGGGCCTGGCGATCCGGTCCGGTGCGGACGCCGTCTACGTCTCGCTGGTCGCGCGCGGCGACTACACGCCGGGTCACCCGGTCGACGTCTGCTGGCCGCTGAGCTACCTGCTGGTCGGTCTGGCCACCCGTTACCCGCCGCCGAACGACGGTGACGGCGAGGACGACCTGGTCGACTCGCCGCTGCCGCCGTGGTGGCGGGTCGCGCTGCCGTACCTGCCCGTGGGCGGCGCGATCGTCGCGGTCCTGCTGTCCCGGCAGCCCAGCGGGCAGACCCCGCAGGTGGTCTTCGTCGGCATGATGGGCCTGCTCGGAGTGCTGGCGCTGCGCCAAGGGCTGGCCGCGAACGAGAACCTGCGGCTGGTCGGCCGGCTGCGCCGGCTCGCGTACTCCGACCAGCTCACCGGCCTGCCCAACCGGCTGACGTTCGTACGGCGGCTGCGGCGGGCGCTGCGCAGTGGCGGGCCGGTCGCCGTGGTGCTGCTCGACCTGGACGGCTTCAAGCAGGTGAACGACAGGTTCGGGCACGCCGCCGGGGACCGGCTGCTGACCGCCACCGCGGAGCGCATGCGGAACGCGGTCGGCCCGGACGGGATGATCGCCCGGCTCGGCGGCGACGAGTTCGCGGTGCTCGTCGCGGGGGAGCGCCAGGTGTCGCCCGAAGGGCTCGCGGTCCGGCTGCTCGCAGCCCTGGAACCGCTGCCCGGCGAGGAGGATCTCGGCGTCCACCCGTCGGCGAGCATCGGCATCGCCGAGTACGGGCCGCAGCACACCTCGCACACCGACCTGCTCCGCGACGCCGACATCGCCATGTACGCGGCGAAGGCGGCCGGCAAGGCCGCGTACCGCACGTGCACGCCGGAGCTGCGCGAGTCGGCGGTCAGCCGGGCCGAACTGATCGCCGACCTGCGGCGCGCGGTGGACGAGGGTCAGTTGCTGATGGAGTTCCAGCCCATCGTCGACCTGGACACCGGCACGGTACGCAGCGCCGAGGCGCTGGTGCGCTGGCGGCATCCCCGGCTGGGCGTGCTGACCCCGGCGCGGTTCCTGCCGCTGGCCGAGGAGACCGGGCTGATCGTGGCGATCGACAGGTGGGTCATCCACGAGGCGTGCCGGGCCGCGGCCACCTGGCGGGAGCACGCGCCGGACGTGACAGTCGCGGTGAACATCGCCGCCGCCCACCTGTGCCGGCCGGACCTGATCGCCACCGTCACCGGCGCGGTCGGCGCGGCCGGTCTGCCGCCCCGCGCGCTCACCCTGGAACTGACCGAGTCGGCGCTGATCGAGGGCAGCGAGTCGGTGCTCGACCGGTTGTCCCAGCTACGTGACCTCGGCATCCGCATCGCCATCGACGACTTCGGCACCGGGTACTCGTCGCTGAGCTACCTGCACCGCATCCCGGCCACCGAGCTGAAGATCGACAGGTCGTTCGTGTCCCGGCTGGACGCCGGCGACGCCCGCGCGTACGCCACGGTTGAGATGGTGAACCGGCTGGCCGGCGCGTTCGACCTGGCCGTGGTGGCCGAGGGCGTGGAGACGGTCGCGCAGCACGCGGCGGTCACCGCGATCGGCTGCCGGCAGGGCCAGGGCTGGCGGTACGGCCGTCCGGCCGCCCTGCCGGACCTGCTCCCCGCGTTGTCCGGAGCCGGCGCCGAGCGCTGACCGGCCCGGGTCCACGGGGGCCGAAGGTCCCGGACCAGACAGGGGATTCGACCCTGCTCACCGGCGGCCCGCCGCGGCCATGATGGTTCTCGTCAACAAGACGAACACACCCTCCACACGGGAGTTTGATATGAAGCGACGGACGCTCGATCTGCTGTTCAGCATCGGTGGGCTGGGCCTGGCGGTCCTGCTGCTCGTCGTCGGCGTCGTCCTCACGACGAACGCCAACTTCGCCAACGACTACGTACGCGACCAGCTCGGCGCGCAGCACATCACCTTCACCCCGGCGGACAAGCTCTCCGACGAGGAGAAGAAGTCGGACTGCCTGCGCGAGTACGCCGGCCAGAACATGACCACCGGCAAGCAGGCCGAGTGCTACGCCAACGAGTACATCGGCCTGCACCTGAAGAACATGGCCGGTGGCAAGACCTACGCCGACCTGGGCGAGCCGCAGACCGCGCTGCGTGAGCAGGTGGCCCAGGCCGAGCAGAGCAACGCCGCCAACCTGGCCGACCTGCAGAAGCAGCTCGCCGAGGTGACCGCCCAGCGGGAGACGGTGTTCAAGGGCGAGACGCTGCGCGGCCTGCTGCTCACCTCGTACGGCTTCAGCGAGTTCGGCCGCAAGGCCGAGCAGGGCGCCCTGGCCCTGTACCTCGGCGCGGGTCTGCTCCTGCTGCTCTCGGCCGCCGGCCTGGTGCACGCCTTCCGGACTCCGGCCAACGCGACCTTCGCCGCCCCGGAGAAGGAGAAGGTCACCAACTGACCGCACCGGCGACGCCCCCGGCCGATCATGGTCGGGGGCGTCGTGCTGTCCGGCTTGACCCTCACGCAGCGGGAGGCGGGAGTCTTGGTCGCGGAAGGGAGGGAACCATGGCGTACACGGTGGGACAGGTGGCGCGGGCGGCCCGGGTGACGGTCCGGACGCTGCACCACTACGACGAGATCGGGCTGCTGCGGCCCAGCGGGCGCACGTCGGCGGGCTACCGCCGCTACGACGAGGCCGACCTGGACCGGTTGCAGCTCATCCGTTACTACCGCGAGCTGGGGTTCCCGCTGGAGGAGATCGCCGAGATCCTGGACGATCCGGACGCCGACCCGGCGGCGCACCTGCGCCGGCAGCACGAGTTGCTGTCCGGGCGGATCGGGAAGCTCCAGGAGATGGTCGCGGCGATCGAACACGCGATGGAGGCGAGGACGTTGGGGATCCAGTTGACGCCGGAGGAGCGGTTCGAGGTGTTCGGTGACTTCGAGCCGGACGAGCACGCCGAGGAGGTCGAGCAGCGCTGGGGTGACACCGAGGCGTACCGGCAGTCGCAGGAACGCGCGGGCCGCTACTCGAAGGAGGACTGGCTGCGCAACAAGGCGGAGAACGAGGACTGGGGGCGGCGGTTCGCCGCGCTCATGGAATCGGGCGCGCCTGCCGACGGCCCGGAGGCGATGGCGCTGGCCGAGGAGCACCGGCAGCTCATCACCAAGTGGTGGTACGACTGCCCGTACGAGATGCACACCTGCCTGGCGGACATGTACGTGGCGGACCCGCGGTTCACCGCGTACTTCGAGACGCTGCGGCCCGGGATGGCGGCGTACCTGAGCGAGGCGATCCACGCCAACGCGATCACCCGGTCCTGACCCGGAGCCGGTGGCAGGATGGCCGGCATGCTCATCGTCGCCGGCACCCTCTACGTCGATCCGGCCCGGCGGGACGCCTACCTGGCGTCCTGCGAGGCCGCCGTCCGCGCGGCCCGCGCCGCGCCCGGCTGTGTGGACTTCGCGGTCAGCGCGGACCTGGTCGAGCCGGGCCGGATCAACGTCTACGAGCGGTGGGAGTCGGACGAGCAGTTGCTGGCGTTCCGGGGCTCCGGACCGGAGGCCGAGCAGGTGACGGAGATCCTCGGCGCCGAGGTGCACAAGTTTCGCATCTCCGGCGTCGAGGCTCCCTGACCGTCGCTAGATGAAGACGTCGAGCAGCAGGACGCCGAGGAAACCGACCACCGAGATGATGGTCTCCATCACCGACCAGCTCTTGATGGTCTGCCCGACGGTCAGCCCGAAGTACTCCTTCACCAGCCAGAAGCCGGCGTCGTTGACGTGCGAGAAGAACAGCGACCCGCAGCCGATGGCCAGCGCCAGCAGCGCCACCTCGGGGCCGGCGAGCGTGGCGGCCAGCGGCGCGACGATGCCGGCGGCGGTGATCGTGGCGACGGTGGCCGAGCCGGTGGCGACCCGGATGCCGACCGCGACCAGCCAGCCGAGCAGCAGCGGGGAGAGGTTCGCGCCCTCGGCGGCGTCCGCGACCAGGTTGCCCACGCCGGCGTCGACCAGGACCTGCTTGAAACCGCCGCCGGCCGCGACGATCAGCAGGATGCCGGCGATCGGCGGCAGCGAGCCGCCGAGGAAGCCGGAGACCTGGGTACGGCTGAAGCCGGACCGGTAGCCCAGGAAGATCATGGCGAAGATGACGCCTGCCAGCAGGGCGATGATCGGGGTGCCGACGATGTCCAGCGCCTTGCGGCCGGCGGTGCCCTCGCCGAGCGTCAGCTCGCCGATGGCCCGCAGCAGCATCAGCACCACAGGCAGCAGCACCGTGACCACAGCCGCCCACAGCGCCGGGGCGCGGCGCGAGCGCCGTCCGGCCGGCTCGTCGATCGCGCCGCCGGGCCGTCCGGTGCCCGGGTTGACCAGGTCGTCGTCGGTGACCAGGTCGCCGTCGGCGTCGAGCCGTCCGTCACCGGGCCGGGTCGGGCTGCGGTCGTCGGCGGCGTCGCGCCGGGTCGGCAGCAGCGCGGCCGGGGCGGTGGCCGGCACGTACCGGGCGATGAAGTTGCCGAAGACCGGACCGGCGATGATCACCGTGGGGATCGCCACCAGCAGGCCCAGCGCCAGCGTCTGACCCAGGTTGGCGCCGAGCGCGTCGATCGCCACCAGCGGTCCGGGGTGCGGCGGCACCAGGCCGTGCAGCACCGACAGGCCGGCGAGCGCGGGAATGCCGATCTTGATCAGCGGGACATTGACCCGCAGCGAGACGAGCAACACGATCGGCACCAGCAGCACCACGCCGACCTCGAAGAACAGCGGGAGGCCGATGAGCGCGGCCACACCGGCCATCGCCCACGGCAGCGCGGTGCCGGAGACCCGGCCGACCACCCGTTCGACGATGCCGTCCGCCCCGCCGGACTCGGCCAGCAGACCGCCGATCATCGCGCCGAGCGCGATCAGCAGGCCCACGCCACCCACTGTGGAGCCGACGCCGCCGCTGAACGAGGTGACGATCTTGTCGACGGGTACGGCGGCGACCACGCCGAGCACCGCGGCACCCAGGATCAGCGCCAGGAAGGGGTGCACCTTGCCCCAGGCGATGAGCACCACCACGGCGGCGATGCCGAGCAGGGCGGCGGCGACGAGCTGGGCGTCACCGGCGTTCGTGAGCGGTTCCGCCGGTGCGGCGAGCAGTGTGACCACGGCTATCACGCCCTTCGGTCGTCAGCGGGGTGGTGCGGTGGGTGGTGGTTCCGGCGGAAGGCTCGGGGCCATCCGCCGCAGGGACGCGAACGTGGGCACGAGCGCGTCGTACAGCTCGGAGAAGAGGGGGAGCAGCGCGGCGTACGTGGCGGCGGAGGCGGGATCCGGGCGGACCGTCTCCTCGATCCGGACCAGGTCGGCGGCGACCTCGATCGACTCGATGAGGCCGAGTGCCTGCATGCCGAGCAGGGCCGCGCCGAAGCCGGAACCCTCGTGCCCGGCCGGGAAGCGCACTGGCATGCCGAGCGCGTCGGCGAGGATCTGCCGCCACAGCGGGCTGCGGGCGAAGCCGCCGCTGGCGCGGATCTCGCGTACCTCGTTGCCGGCCGCCCGGACCGAGGCGAGGACCAGGGCGAGCTGCTGGCAGACCCCCTCCAGCGCGGCCCGGACCAGGTGCGCCCGGCCGTGCCCGTGGGTCAGCCCGACGTACGCGCCGCGGGGCAGCGCGCTCCAGTGCGGCGCCCGCTCGCTGAGCAGGTACGGCAGCATGATCAGCCCGCCGGAGCCGACCGGCGCCGTGGCGGCCAGGTCGAGCAGCTCCTCCTCGGCGTGCTCGCCCAGTTCGGGGGCGAGCGCGTCGCCTGCCCACTGGAGCACGATCCCGCCGTTGTTTATGGCGCCGCCGACCACCCAGCGGTCCTCGGTGAGGGCGTAGCAGAAGACGCCGCCGAGGGGGTCGACGCCGGGGCGTTCCACCATCACCCGCATCGCGCCGCTGGTGCCGATCGAGCAGGCCACCACGCCGGGGCGTACCGCGCCGAGCCCGAGGTTCGCCAGCGGCCCGTCGCCGGCGCCGACCACGAGCGGGGTGTCCGCCGGCAGCCCGGTGGCACGCGCCGCCTCGGCGGTGAGCCCGGGCAGCACGTGGGTGGTGGGTACGAGCTGGGGAAGCTGCTCCTCGGTGATGCCGGCGACGCGGAGCGCCTCGGTGTCCCAGGCCAGCTTGTGGATGTCCATCAGACCGGTGGCGGAGGCGACCGAGTGGTCGGTGACGAGCGCGTCGGCGAGCCGCCGCAGCACCAGATCCTTGATGCCGACCCAGTGCGCGACCCGCTCGTGCAGTTTCGGTTCCTGCTCGGCGAACCAGACGAGCTTGGGCAGCGGCGCCATCGGGTGCACCGGGGTGCCGGTGCGCCGGTGCAGGGCGAGCCCGGACGGCGCGGCGCGCAGGCGTTCGGCCTGCGCGCTGGCCCGTGAGTCGGCCCAGGTGATCGACGGGGTGAGTGGGGTGCCGTCGGCGTCCAGCCCGATCAGGCTGTGCATGGCGGTGCTGAACGACAGTCCGGCGATCGGCCGGCCCAGCTCGTCGGCCACCGCACGGATCACGCCGAGGACGGCCTGGTAGATCACGTCCGGATCCTGCTCGGCCCAGCCCGGGTTCGGCTCCTCCAGCGGGTAGCCGATCGAGTGGCTGGCCAGTTGCCGGCCGGTGGTGTCGAACGCGACGGCCTTGGAACTGGTGGTGCCGATGTCCACTCCCACCACCACGGCCGGGTCGCCCACCGGTGCACCTCCTCGCCGCCCGGGGGCCGCGGTCCGCCCCGCCGTTGCGGCTGACGTTACCGACGTGTCCACGCGTGCGCATGACGAAGCGGGACCACCGGGAGCCGGTGGCACGGAACGTGAATCGACGCGCGAGTTTCCGCCGATTGTGTAGGTCAATCAGCCGATCGGTCTAATTGGCGACTTTCGCGTGTCTTCGTACCCCTGCCGCACCGTTGACATGAATGACACCCCGATTGGTGGGCTCGCGCGGCGGAGGAGTCGGCGTGGCGAAGACTGATTCGACGGGTTCCACATGGCGGTACCGGTGGGCGCACCGGCAGAACGAGCGGCGGCAGCGGGCCTTCCGCGCGGCCGACGAGGCGTGGCGACGCCGCGACGAGGAGCTGCGTCGCCTGCGTACGCTCGCGGTGTCCTTCCACGGCTCGGCCCAGGCGGGCGTCGGCCTGCCGATGGAGCTGGCCCCCGGTGAAGTGGTCTTCTGGACGCTTCCCGCCGCGCAACTGGTGGAGGTGCGGCACACCGCCGTGCTGCCCGCCCCCGAACTGACTGTCGACCCCGACCCACCCGTGTTGCGCCCGCGCCGCCCCGAGGGCGTCAAGGTGGTCGACGCCGGGCTCGCCGTGCTCACCAACCGCCGTCTGGTGCTGCTCGGCGGACGCGGCCGGCGCGACTGGGCGTACGGCCGGATGACCGGCCTGTCCCACGACCCCGGCACCCCGGTCACCCTGATCCAGGTGCTGGACCGGCGGCGTACCTCCGGGTTGCTGCTGCCCACCGGTGCGGCGGCCGACTTCCGGTTCACGCTCACGCTGGCGTTCGCCGACGCGATCGAGCAGCGCGCCGCGGTCGTGGCCGAGCTGGACGAGCTGATCGCGGAGCACACCGCCGCGCGGCCCGAACGCCCCGCGGTGCTCACCCCCGCCCAGGCCCGCGTCACCGCCCTGGTGCCCGGCGGCCGGCGGACGGTGGCGGTCGGCGCGGCGCTCGCGCTGATCGTGCCGGCGATGCTCATCGAGTCCAACCCGCCCACCCGGGCCGGCTCGGAGCGGGCCGCCGCCGCGACCCCGGCGGCCAGCGTCACCCCCGCCCCACCGCAGCACGTCGCGCCCGCCGTCCAGGTCCGGCCCACCACGAGCCCGGAGCCGTCCCGCGCCCGTCCCGCCCCGCCGCGCGGCACGCCGCAGCCGCCGCCCGAGCGCCGCTGCGGCGCCCCGGCGAACCCCTTCGGGTACGACTTCTGCGGCGGCCAGCGGATCCGCAGACCGGCCGCCGGGGTCTGCGAGTGGTTCGAGTGCGTGCCCGGGTTCTGGTCCGACCGCGGCTGGCTGGTGCAGTGCCGCGACGGCTCGGTCAGCCGCACCGGCGGCCAGCGCGACGTGTGCGCCGGCCACAAGGGGTTCCGCCGTACCGTCTGGCGGTGACGCCGGTCAGGCCACCGGGCGGGGCGTGACGCGCAGCGGCAGCAGCCCGGCCAGCACCAGCGCGGCGCCCACCGGCAGCAGGTTCAGGTTCACCGCGATCGCCAGGAACCCGGCCAGCACCAGCACCGGCGCCCACACCGGCAGCAGCCGTGCCGCCGCCGCCCGGTACAGCAGCACCAGCAGGCCCACCTCGAACAGCAGCGGTCCGCCGAACAACACCAGGCCGGGCGTGCGCACCGCTTCGGCGAAGCTCGGGAACAGGTCGCCGAGGATCACCCAGACGAAGGCGGCGGCGCCGACCAGGCCGGCCAGCGCGGCCACGTCGTCGAGCGTCCGCAACCGCGACGACCGGGTACGCAGCAGGCCGTGCAGCCCGACGATCAGCGCGGCGAAGCCGAGGACGCCGAGCAGGAACAGGGTGTGGCCGGTGTCCCACGCCCAGGCGCCCTTGTCGCTGTGCCCGTCCAGGCGGTCGATCAGGCGCAGCAGGCCGTAGCCGAGCAGCAGCACCGCCGACGCCACGGCGACCGGGCGCAACCACTGGTACGCGGGACGTGTGCGGGAATCGAGAAGGCTCATCGCCTCAGCGTTCCGGGTGCCCCTGCGCGGGACATCGGGGAGCGGTCCCGAACCGGACCCGGATCAATCCGCTCGCCTCCCGTAGGGGTGCCCGGATACCGTCCGGCCGTGTCCCGCACCGTCACGCTGGTCCTGCTCGACTCCGCCGGCCGCCCGCTCGGCGCGCTGCCGCCGTTCGGCGTACCGGAGCCGTGGTGGCAGGAGGCCGGCTCGATCGTCGCCGCCGTCCGGCAGCGCCACGGTCTGGAGGTCGCCGTGCTGCGGCTGCTCGACGCCGACCGCCCTGCGCCGCCGGGCGGTCACGTCCGCTACCTGGCCCAGGTCGTCGACGCGCCCGCCGTACCCCTGGAACCGGTGGCAGTGGACCTCGCGCCGCATCCGCTGCGCCAGCCGTGGGCGGAGGCGGGCGGTCCGGCCGACAGCGTCGCGTGGGCGACCGGCGAGCTGCGCCGGCTCGGCCACCGGGTGACGGCCGTGGCGCAGCAGCGCACCTGGAACCTCTCCGCCATCTGGCGCCTGGACACCGACCAAGGCCCGGCGTGGCTGAAGCAGCTCCCCCCTTTCGCCCGCCACGAGCCCACGGTCCTGGCCTTCCCCGATGATCAAGGAGTTGGTGTCGGTGTCGATCTCCCTGGTGACCCGAACTCCTTGATCAACGGGCCGGTGGTGCTCGCCGCCGACGGGGAGGGGCGGATGCTGCTGGCGGACGTGCCGGGGGAGGACCGGTACGGGGCCGGGGAAGGGGAGCGGGCTGCCATCGCAGCGGAGCATCACGCGGTGCAACTGCGGGCCTGTGGGGTCGTCGGTGAGCTGGTCGCGGCCGGGGCGCCCGACCTGCGCGGGGCGAGGCTGGCGGGCTGGATCCGGGAGCGGCTGGCCGGGCACGACGTGTCGGCCGCCGCTGGTCTGCTCGACGGGCTCGACCGTCGGTTGCGGCAGGTCGGCGACTGCGGCCTGCCCGACACGCTCGTGCACGGTGACCTGCACCCCGGCAACGTGCGCGGTGACGACGGGCGCCGGACGGTGATCGACTGGGCGGACTCGTTCGCCGGCCACCCCGCCTTCGACATCCTGCGCCTCACCGAGGACGTCGACGCGGACGCCGCCGCCCGGCTGATCGACGCGTGGGCACGGCGGTGGCGGGCCGACGTGCCGGGCAGCGACCCGCACCGGGCCGTCGACCTGCTCCGGCCGGTCGCGCCGCTGCGGCTGGCCGCCGTGTACGCGATGTTCCTCGCCGCGATCGAGCCGAGCGAACACCCGTATCATGTACACGACGTGCCGGCCGCGTTGGCGCGAGCGGCGGCGGTGGCGCGACCCTAGATGCGGCGGACCGGGATCCACAGCTCGGCGTCGGCGGTGCCGCCGCCCTCGGCGACCCGCACCCGCGAGATCTCCGGCCCCGGACGGGCCTCGTACGGGTTGGACGGGAACCAAGACGTGAACACCGCCCGCCACAGGTGTTGCACCGCCACCGGGAACGCGCCGGAGCTGGAGAACACCGCCCAGTCGCCGGCCTCGACCGGCAGGCTGCGCAGGTCGTCCGGCACGTCCGCACCGGTCACCGCCGCGTACCAGTAGTCCAGCTCGGCGCCCTCGTCACGGGAACCGGTCAGCTCGGCGCTGACGTTGACGATCCCGCGCGGCTCCTGGTCGGACAGCGCCTCGATGCGGCGCACGGTGGCCGGGTCGATGCCCCTGACGAACGCCACGATGTGCGGGTTCATCCCCTCGTGCACGAGCGGCACCCGGGCCGTCAACCCGGCGAGCCGGAAGGCGTCCTTGGTCACGATCCGGTAGTCCATGCTGGTGTTCCCTTCGACGACGAGCCGGAAGGACATCCGGGGCTGGGACCGCAGCACCGCACCGGCCTGCCGGGCCTGTGTCGGCCCGACGCCGTGCACGGCGCGGAACGCGCGGGCGAACGCCTCGTTCGAGCCGTACCCCCACCGGACCGCCACGTCGAGCAGCGACTGCCGGCCGGCGAGCACGTCGGCGCCGGCCAGCGTCATCCGGCGACGGCGCACGTACTCCGACAGCGGCATTCCGGCCAGCGCCGAGAACAGCCGGCCGAAGTGGTGTTCCGACACGCCCGCGATCCGGGCCAGCGCGGCCACGTCGAGCGGCTGGTCGAGCCGCTGTTCGAGGTGGTCCAACGCGGCGTTGAGCCGATCCAGCACCCGATGTTCCTTCCTGGTGACGACCTCGACGCTAGGTTTCCGGCCGCCCACCGACCCGATCACACCGGACCCGATCCGGTCGCCTCGTTCGACACTGGCGGGCGTGTCGCATCATGACGTGGTGATCTTTCGGAAGCGGCACCACAACAAGAAGAAGAGCCGGGACTGGTGCAACTGCGACGTGCCCACCTGCGACGGGCCGGGCTGCTGCGACCTGGGCCTCTTCTCGATGCTGCTCACCCTCGGTTCGGTGACCGCCGGCGTCGTGCGCCGGCCCGCCGTGGACCGCGTCGGCCGGGCCGCCATCCTCGGTTACCGGCGCTGGCTGTCGCACCGCTGGCCGGCGACCTGCCGCTACACGCCCACGTGCAGCGCGTACGGGCTCGCCGCGGTCGAGCGGTACGGGCTGGCGGTGGGCGGTCGGATGGCCGCCGACCGGGTACGCCGATGCCGTCCCGACGTGCCGCACGGCACCCACGACCCGGTGCGCTGACGCCAACCGCCTCCGCGCGCGGAGGTGCCGGCGCCACCTCGGGGAAGTGGCGGTGTTCCGGTGTGCCGGATGCCGCCACTCCAGCGACCTGGCGTCGACCGACGTGGCGGTCACCCGACCGACGTGGGGCCGCCGAAGACGACCGGGACGCCGGGGGAGTAGAGCACGCTCACCGGCGGCCCGTCCGGTGCCGGCAGGCCACCGGCGGTGACCAGCTCGTCGTCCAGGTGCAGCAGCTCGGCGCGGTGCAGCGGCCACTGTGGATGCCAGTTCGGCACGTGGAGGGTGCGGCCGTACGCGCGGGTGTGCAGGCCCCAGCGGGCGGTGAGGAAGTGTTCCAGCGGCGTCGGCTCGGGGATCGGCGCGCCGACGCGGACCGTCATCCGGTTGGTCGCGCCCGCCGGACCGGGCCAGCGGCGGCGGCACCGGTGGGTGAGCGTGTCACCGGATCGGTCCAGCCGCATCGCCGACCACTTGTAGGGCAGGCGCAGGCTCAGTTGCGCCACCAGCACGGGCACCAGCCGGGACGCGTCGAGCGAGCGGAACACCACAGCGCGCCGCCCCGAGCCGTCGACCGAGTAGAGCCGGACGTTCGTCTCCCAGAACGTGCCGAAGTAGGGCACGCCCGGGCCACGCCCGAGCCCCAGCCCGACCATCTGGAACCCGATCAGCCCGACGTAGGTGAGCCCGTCGAACGTGTCCGGCCGGGTGCCGGCGGGCAGCAGCGGCGCCACCCGCTCCGGCGGGACCGCCCAGTGGAGAAAGGTGAGGTCGTGCCAGCGCTGGACCAGCCAGGCCCGGCGGATGGCGCGTACCGGGGCGTGCTCGACCGGCTCGATCTCCACCGGCCCATCCTGCCTCCCGGACGCAACCGACTCACTCCGGGCGGTGGCAGACCGCCTCGACGTTGTTGCCGTCCGGGTCGCGGACGAACGCGCCGTAGTAGCCGGCGTGGTATTCCGGCCACTCCTTCGGCGCGTGCAGCACCTCCGCGCCGGCCGCGACAGCCGCGTCGTGGAACGCCCGGACCGTGGCGCGGTCGGCGGCGGTGAACGCGATGTGCACCGGCACCGGTGTGGCACCGGCCGGGGCGGGCTCCACCCAGAAGTCGGGCGCGTCGACGCCGTAGCCGATCGGGCCGGGCTCCATCAGCCGCCGCCCGCCCAGCGGGGCGAGGACGGCGTCGTAGAAGGCGCCGCTGGCCGCCAGATCGCGCACCGCTACGGAGAAGTGGTCGAGCACGTCGCCTCCCTGCGAACGTCGATGACCGCCTCAGGCTACGAAACCCCTACGACAATCCGCCGTGGTATTCGACGTACCAGCGAGACCGCTCGGCCACGTCGAACGCCGCCACGTCCTCGGGATCGACAGCCGACAGGTAGGCGAGAACCTCGGCCGCCTCCGCCGTGCCGAGGGTCCGCAGGTGAGCGAGCGTCTGCTCCCGCCCCGCCCCGCACAGCAACTGCCACTCCACCGAGCACGCGGCGTCGAAGCTGGAGTGCTTGGCCTGCCAGATCAGCAGTACGTCGGCCAGGTCACCGTGCAGGAACAACTGCTCGCAGCCCAGGTGGATGAGGGCGCTGTCGTTGTCGGCACCGAGGCGGATCTGCTCGCGCAGCATCGACCGCACCGGCTCGACGTCCGCCGGACGCAGTCCGTGCCGCTCGTACCATTCCTCGTCGTTCACGCGGTCATCCTGCCGGACACCGCGACCATCGGACCGGCTCGCCGTCGCCGGGCGGCGTCCGCGACGATCAGCAGGCCGGGCACCGCGCCGAGCAGCCAGATCACGCCCACCGGCCAGTGGATCACCTCGCCCACCGCGCCCCGGATCTCCGGCACGTCACCCACCACGTAGGACGCCTCCGGGTCGGTCGTGCGGCAGTCGAGCGTCCACGAACCCGGCGTCGGCACCCGCACGGTCGCCACCCAGGAGTAGGCGGCGGCGTCGCTGCCGTAGTCGCCCGGCGGGACGGAGACCGGCTCGGCCGCCCGGACCGTCGAGCCGTCGCCGGTGAGGCGGCAGTCGGGGTCCGCC
The DNA here is from genome assembly GCF_023896895.1 of Micromonospora sp. CPM1. Taxonomy (NCBI): domain Bacteria; kingdom Bacillati; phylum Actinomycetota; class Actinomycetes; order Micromonosporales; family Micromonosporaceae; genus Micromonospora; species Micromonospora sp. CPM1. The sequence goes on along the minus strand of NZ_JAMHIU010000009.1, from coordinate 52,692 downwards.
GGGGAGAAACCCAGCGCGAAGATCCCGTACGCCCCGGCGGCCGGCGCCGTGAACCGGCTCGCCGACGTCACGTAAGGGCCCACGCCGCCGTACTCGTGCGGGGGGTGTCCGATCGTGCTGTCCTCGGCGCCGAGCCGTACCGCGGACTGCGCCAGCAGCGCGCCGAACACGACGGCGAGCCCGCCGACCAGATAGCCGCGCCGCGACGCCGGGCGGTCCCGGCGGGGCAGGCGCCCGCCCACGGCGTACCCGATCAGCGCTCCGGCCACCGCGAGCGCCGCGCCGCCGAGCAGTGCCCGCCCCCAGCGGGCCTCGCCGGTCAGCGGCACGACCCACCGGAAGAAGGCCAGCGACGCCGTGAGAAGCACGGTCGTGACCAGCGTGGACACGCCCACGGCCGCCGCGGGGCGCCGGGGTTGCCGGGCCGCCAGCACGGCGGCGAGCACGGGCGACGCGAGCACGGGCCACCACAGCGCGGTGGAGACCGGCTGCTCCTCCTCCCACCTGTGGGTCCACTCGTAGACGACGAGCGGGGCCGGCACCGTCGCCGCCAGCCAGGCCGCGAGCACTCCGGGACCGGGCAGCCGCACGCTCATCAGTCGATCCTCGGCCACCCGGATCATCGAGGGAAGTCCGCGAGCCGTCCGAAAGGGATTGCTCACACAGCGTAGGATCGCGTGCGACACAGCCGAACACACGGGGGAAACGATGTTCGAGCGCCTGGGCAGATTCGTCGTGGGCAAGGCCTGGTGGGTGATCGGCGGCTGGGTAGTCGCCGCAATCGCGATCATCGCCGCCAGTCCTTCGCTGAGCGACATCACCTCCGCGGACCAGGAGAGCTTTCTGCCGCGTTCCTACGAGTCGGTGCAGGCCACCGAGCTGGCCGCGAAGTCGTTCCCGCAGGCCGCCACCGCCACCGCCACGGTCGTGGTCAAGCGCAGCGACGGCAAGCCGCTGACCCCGGCCGACGAGGCGCGCGTGGGGCAGCTCGCCACCGCGCTCAAGGCCCGGAACATCCCGCAGACATCCGGCTACCTGACCGGCCCGCAGGCCGTCGCGCCGGACAAGTCGGTGCAGGTGGTCACCGTCGGTCTCGACGCCGACAGCCCCGACGACCCGGGCCTGCTCGACGCGGTACGCGACCTGCGCGCCGCCCTCGGGCCGGACCTGGCCGGCAGCGGCCTGACCGCAGGGGTGGCCGGCGACGTGGCGAGCTTCGTCGACAACGAGGACACGTTCAACGAGGCGTTCGCTGTCGTCGGCGTCGCCACCATCGTCCTCATCATCGGGCTGATTCTGATCATCTTCCGCAGTCCGATCGCCGCGCTGCTGCCGGTGGTGGTCATCAGCGTGGTCATGTCCGTCACCACCGGGCTGGTCGCCGCCGCCGGCAAGGCGTTCGACCTCAACGTCAGCCAGGACCTGCAGACCATCCTGCTGATCGTGCTGTTCGGCATCGGCACCGACTACATCCTGTTCCTGCTGTTCCGCTACCGGGAGCGGCTGCGCGCCGGCGACGACAAGCGCACCGCGATGATCGTCTCGGTGCAGCGGGTCGGCGAGGTCATCACGTCCGCCGCCGGTGCGGTGATCGTGGCGTTCCTGGTGCTGCTGCTCGCCTCGCTCGGCTTCTTCGGCTCACTCGGTCCGGCGCTCGCCATCGCCGTCGGCGTCATGCTCGTCACCTCGCTGACGCTGATCCCGGCGATCGTGTCGCTGCTCGGCCGGTGGGTGTTCTGGCCGTCGAAGGCGTGGCAGCGTCAGCCCAAGGCCACCCTGTCCCGGCGGCTCGGCGCCGTCGTGGGCCGCCGTCCGGCCGTCGTGGCCGCAGCCTCGGGCGCGCTGCTCGTGGCGCTCGCCGCCGGGGTGCTCGGCTACAAGGCCGACTACGACTTCAGCGCCGGCTTCCCGCAGGACACCGAGTCGGCACGGGCCGCCCAGGATCTCCAGCGCGGGTTCGCCGCCGGGGCGCTCGCGCCCACCGAGGTCTACCTGACCACCGGCAACGGCACCCCGCTCACCGAGCAGCAGGTGAACGACTTCGCCGCCGCGGCGGCAAGCGCTCCGGGCGTCGGGCAGGCGCAGCCGCCGGAGCGCAGCACCACCGACCCGAGCGTCGTCCGGATCAACCTGTTGCTGGACGAGAACCCGATGTCCAACGAGGCGATCACGCTCGTGCGCGACGACCTGCGGGACGCGGTGCACGAGGCGGCTCCGCCCGGCACCAAGGCGCTCGTGGGTGGCGCCACGGCGATCTTCGCGGACATCAACTCGGCGAACAACAGGGACCTGTCGGTGATCCTCCCGGTCGCCGCCCTCCTGATCGCGATCATCCTGGCGCTGCTGCTGCGCAGCCTCGTCGCGCCGGTCTACCTGGTGATCGCGGTGCTGCTCAACTTCGCCGCCACGCTCGGCGCCACCGTCTACGTGTTCCAGGGGCTCCAGGGCAACCCCGGCGTGACGTTCCAGTTGCCGATCATCCTCTACCTGTTCGTGGTGGCGATCGGCACCGACTACAACATCCTGATGATCGCCCGGCTCCGCGAGGAGGCGCGCGAAGGCCACGAACCGCATCAGGCCGCCGCGATCGGGGTGGAACACGCCGGCCCGACAGTCGCCGCGGCCGGGCTGATCCTGGCCGGCACGTTCGGGGTGCTGATGCTCGCGCCGATCTCGTTCCTCCAGCAGATGGGCTTCGCGGTGGCGATCGGGATCGTGCTGTCCGCGTTCGTCATGTCGATGTTCTTCGTACCGGCACTGACCGGGCTGATCGGCCACAAGGCATGGTGGCCGGGGCACGGCGACGAACGGCGCAACGGCGGCGGCCGGCACGCGGCACCCGAGCCGGCGGACGCGGCGTCGGCCTGACTGCGACCCGCCCCGGCGCGGCTCAGCCCTCGCCGGGGCGGACCAGCCCGCTCTCGTACGCGATCACGACGAGCTGCGCCCGGTCGCGGGCGTTCAGCTTCTGGAGCAGCCGGCTCACGTAGGTGCGGGCGGTGTCCGGGCTCAGGAACAACGCCTGCCCGATCTCCGTGTTGGACCGTCCGGCGCCCACCTGGGCGAGCACGTCCCGTTCCCGGGCGGTCAGTCCGGCCAGCCGCGCCGGGTCGGCCACCGGTGAGCGGGCCGCCGCGGCCAGCACCCGGCGGGTCACGGCGGGGGAGAGCAGCGCGTCGCCACCGGCCACCGTCCGGACCGCGTCCCGCAGCGCGTCGGGCGGGGTGTCCTTGAGCAGGAAACCGGCCGCCCCGGCGCGGATCGCCTCGAACAGGTACTCGTCGTCGTCGAACGTGGTCAGCATGACCACCTGCACGCCGTCCAGCGTCGGGTCGGTCAGGATCCGCCGGGTCGCCTCCAGCCCGTCCCCGCCGGGCATCCGGACGTCCATCAGCACGATGTCGGGCCGCTGCTCCCGTACCACGGAGAGGCCGCTGCCGCCGTCGCCGGCCTCGCCCACGACCTCGATGTCCGGCGCCCGGTCGAGCAGCGCGCGCAGGCCGGTGCGGACCAGGTGCTGGTCGTCGACGAGGACGACGCGGATCGGGCTCACGCGGCCACCCCCGCCAGCGGCAGGTGGACCGACACCCGGAAGCCGCCGCTGCCGCTCGTGCCGGTTGTGCCGGTGCTGCCGGTTGCCTTGGTGCCGCCGGTTGCGGCGGTGCCGGTCTGGACGGTGGCGGTTGCGGCGGTGCCGGTCTGGACGGTGCCGGTTTCGACGGTGCCGCCCAGCAGGGCCACCCGCTCGGCCATGCCGCGCAGGCCCTGGCCCTTCCCGCTCGTCGGCCCGCCGGGTGGGCCGCCGCGGCCGTCGTCCACCACCTCCAGCGCGAGCCGGCCGGGCGTGGCGCGGACCGTCACGGTGACCCGGGTGGCCCCGGCGTGGCGCAGGACGTTCGTCAACGCCTCCTGCACGACCCGGTAGACGGTGCTGCCCACCACCGCCGGCAGCGCGTCCACCGGACCCTCGATCCGCAGGTCGACGGCCAGCCCTCCCCGGCGCACGCCGTCCACGAGCGCCGGGAGCTGGTCGAAGCCGGGAACCGGTTCGCGCGGCCCGGGCTCGCGGCGCAGCGTGCCGAGCGTCGCCCGCAACTCCGCCATCGCGCTGCCGCTCACCGACCGGATCGCGACCAGGGCGTTCTCCGCCTGCACCGGATCGCTGTCCGCGAGCGCCTCCCGGGCGACTGCCGACTGCAACGTGATCACCGACATGGTGTGCCCGAGCGTGTCGTGCACCTCCCGGGCGATGCGCAGCCGTTCCGCCTCGACCTGACGGGCCGCCTCCCGATGGCGCTCCTCGTCGGCCGCGATCGCCTGCCGGACCAGCGCCGCCCGCAGCGACCTGCGGTTGCGTACCGCGTCGCCGAGGGCGATCACGGCGAGCAGCAACGCCCCCTCGGAGCCGAGTTCCGTACCGACGACCACCGCGATGTCGTCGCCCTCGGCCAGCCGGGCGACCACCGACACGGCCAGCAGGCTCCCGGCGACCACGGCGGCCGGGACGACACGCCCGCGCTCGGACACCCGGTAGAGGACTGCGGCGGCCGGGGCGGCCACCCCGACGGGCGGCAGGTCCAGCGCGTAGTACCCGAGGATGACGACAGCCGTCGCCAGCAGGGCCGGCAGCGGCCACCGCCTGGCGCACAGCACCAGACCGCCGAGCACCGCGCCGACCACGACGGCGAGCGCCGCGCCGCCGGGCGCGGGCCGGTCGGCCGCCACGGCCACCGCGACCAGGCCGAGCGTGGCCGCCGCGAGCAGCGCGTCGGCGCGGGTGGGCGAGGTGTCGGGCACGCCTTCGAGCCTAGGTCCGCGCGGACCCTCACCGCTGTCGTCCGCAGGCGTCAGGGTCGACCCCGAGGCGTACGCCGAGAAGCGACATCCGGTCGCGCGGCCACGCGGACGACGGCCGAGGGCAGCCGACCTAGCGTCGATGGCGTCCCCGAAACGTGAGGAGAACCCTCGTGGTACGCACAAGACTGACCTGGCTCGCCCTTATTGTCATGGTATGGGCGACAATGATGTCGTTCGGCGGGGTCGCCGCCGAGACCGTCATGCTCTACCCGAACATCTTCAGCGACGCGCCCGCCTCGCTCGACCGGGCCCGTGAGTTCCTCGTCCACGGCGGCCCGCACGACTACTTCCCGCCGCTCGGCGCGTCGGTGATCCTGAGCAGCGTCGCCGCCACGCTGCTCACCTGGCGCGACCGGCGGCTGCGCTGGTGGGTCGCCGGCGCCACGGCCGTGTTCGTCGTCTGCGAGTTCCTGTTCTCCGCTGTCTTCTTCTGGCCGCGCAACGAGATCATGTTCGTCGACCCGCCCGGTACGCACTCCGCCGAGTACCTGCGTCAGGTCGCCGCCGAGTTCGTCGCCGGTCACTGGGTGCGCTTCGCCGGAGGTGCGGTGACGGCCGTCCTGGCGTTCGTCGCGCTGCTGAAGTTCGTGCGCTCGACCGCGCCGGGCTCGGTGTCGGCTCCCGCACCGACGTCGGCTTCGGCCTCGCCGGAGGTGACGCGATGAGCGCGGGTCGCCGTACCCTCGGGTTCCCCTGGCCGGCGTTGGTCGCGCTGGCCGCGTTGGCAGCCCCGCGCGTGGTCCTGCACGACCTGGATGTGGTGCCGGATGGCACCGTTGTGGCCGCGCTGCTCGCGGTCGGGCCGCCGCTGTGCTGGGTGGCCGCCGTGCTGTGGCGGCGACCGCCGCGTCCGTTCCTGACGATGGTGGTGATCGGGGCGCTGTACGGGGTGTTCCTGGCGGTCGGTCACCAGGTGTTCTGGGACTCGTCGCTGGGGATGGACGCGCCGGGGCTGGCCGGGCTGGAGCCGGGGGCGCGGGAGGCGTTGTTGCGAGGTGCGGCGGTGATGTCGAGCCTGGTCACCGGGACGATGGTCGGAGTGATCGCGGGTGGGGTGGCGGTGCTGCTGGGCCGGGTGCTGCCCGCACCCGCTCGACGTCCTGAACAGGCCGGTAGTTCCAGCCCGGGCGCCTGAGCCAGCCGAGCAGTCTCGACATCAGAATGCAGCGGATTCCGTGTTGTCAATCACCGGCTCGACGCAATGGCTTTGATGCGGACCTCGAACAGCGGTGCTCCCTCCCGCGTGGGCCGGAGCCATCCGGCCGGTTGCCAACCCCAGGAGTCATACGCCTGCTGGGCGGCAACGTTGTCGGGCCGTACGAGCAGCGTGGCCCTTTCCTCCCGCCGCGTGCTCAGGAGCCGATCGTGGAGCGCCCGCGCGATCCCCCGGCGTTGCCATGATCGCCGCACCAGCAGTTCGCAGACCGCGTATGTCCGTTGCCCGTCTTCGTCAGTGAAGCCGTCCGGTGCCGGGTCGTGGATGCCGTCCCACCAATGCGAATCGGATCCGAGCGGGAAGCCGTACACGTAGCCGACCAACTCGTCATCGACCCTGGCCGCCACCAGCTCCCAGCCTTCCCGGGGCATGTGCGCGGCGAGCTGCTGTTGGTACCGCTCGGCCGTGTAGCGCGGGCCGTCGTCGGTGTGCGCGTCGAGGTACACGTCCACAAGTTGCTTCACCAGACCGTCGGCCTCTACAGACGTGTGGTGGCGAAGTCGAAGATTCTCCCGCACGAAGCGAGGATTCCATTAAGAACCCCTCAGGCGGCAGCCGCTTCCGCTGCTGCGCTTCGATACAGGTCGAGTATTGCCGGCATGAGCAGCGGAGACGCGGCCAGTGTTTCCTGAGATGTGCTGTCGTGGGCGTTGCCGTGCCGGTCCACCACTGATGCCCCAGCTTCCCGCGCGATGACGACGCCGGATGCCATGTCCCACAGGTGGTTCGAGAGGGTGATCGCGGCGTCCAGCCGTCCCTCAGCGAGCCATGCGAGGTCGAGTGCGGCGCTGCCCATCATGCGTACGCGTTGGGACCGTGCAGCGAGCTGGGCGGCCAGGGCAAGTCTCATCGCGTTCTTGGCATCGGCGCCAGGCCCGACTGCGTAATCACCGACGGCGACGATCGCGTCTTTCAAGACGCTGACCCCGCCGACCGTTATCCGCTGCCCGTTAGCGTGTGCGCCGCAGCCTTCCACAGCGGTATAGAGCGAGCTCAGGAACGGCAGCTCGATCACGCCCAGCACTGGATTGTTCTGATGCACGAGTGCCAGCGAGACGGCGCACATCGGCAACCGGCGGAGGAAGTTCGCGGTGCCGTCGATAGGGTCGAGTACCCAACGGAGGTCGGCTCGGCCGGAGTCCCCTTCCTCCTCACCGAGGAAGCCGATATCGGGCGTCTCCGCTGCCAGGAAGGCGCGGACATCCCGCTCGATCGCGAAGTCGAGTTCGGAGGCGACGTCGCGGTCGCCCTTGAGGGTGAGTACGCCGGGAGATCCCTGCCGCATGGCCCGAGCAGCTCGCCTAACGGCCTCGGTCGCGACGGCTAGGAGGTCTTGGTAGGTGCTCACAGCGCCTTGCCACGCTGCCAATGCGACTCGAAGAACTGCTCGAACACCTGGTAGAGCCCGGATCGGTGCACGTCGCGCCGAATGACGAAGGCGGGTGAGTCCACCCCTCGACTGTCGGTCAGGTAGGGCTGCGCCACGCACTGATCATCCACGAGCACGATGTTGAAGCGAAGCGTTTCGTCATGGGTCGCCAACGCCATGCGGGTCCCGAGTTCGACGGGTAGACACAGGCCCGCGTTTGTTGATCATGGCGCGACGGCACTCGGATCCATCCACATGCCGGTAAACCCTTTCTAGTCTCAAACAAGATCAGCGAATGGGATCCATCTCGCAGTACGATCGCCGTCCGTTACTGACCGCAGCCGGAAAGCGAATTCGGCGGCGACACGCGCCGAAGTTGCGAGAAGCGGCGTGGCGGCAGCGATCATTTTGAGCTCGCGGGCTTCCCGCAGCAGCGGCCAGTCGCGGTCGGACATCACGTCGTACCCGTACGCCTCTGCGAGCGCCCGATGCGCCCCGGTCTTTCCGAAGCGGGCCTCGCCCACAGCGACCGCTGCCAGGTCCACCTGCCAAGGCCCGAGACAAGTGGCGTCGAAGTCGCAGAGCAGGATGCCGCCCGATGCATCCCGGAGCAGGTTGCCGACGTGTGCGTCCCCGTGGATGAGCGACTGCTCCACGCGTCGGTTGAGATCGGCGACCTGCGGCTCCAAGCGGTCGCACCACGTCATCAGATAGTCGTGGTCCTCTGCGCTCAAGCCGTCGGCATCCGCCAGGCGTCGGCGCGCATCCCCGATCGGATCCCAGGCGGTCAGCGGGAAGGACGGGGGTCCGAGCGCATGAAACCGCCGCAGCGCCGAGCCGAGGTCATCCACCGTCGGAGTAGGCCCAGTGGGTGGCACGTAGGTCCATACAGAGGCGGCCAAGTCACCGACCGCAACCGGCTGCGCCACGCCAGGCGCCAGCCGGATCGTGGGCGCGTCCAGCTCGGCGAACCATCGCGCGAGCTGAACGACCTTCGTCACCCGATCCCGGAGCCGGTGCGTCCGCGCGATGCGGATGACGAGCCCGGAATCCGGCAACGCGAACACGGCGTTGTTGGTCAGCCGCAGGAGGCGGGCATCCTCGGTCGGCACCTCAAGCCCGCTGGCGATCTCCCGCATGGCGCGGGTCATCGCCTCTTCCGAGAACCGTCCGCTCATACCGTGGCAGCAGCTCGTGCGGTGAGTGTCCGATCGAATTCGGCAACGACGGGAAGGTGGCGGTGCCGTCCGAGATCGCGCCGCAGGTTGAGTACTCGATCAACCACTCGACTGGAACTCAGCGCACGCGACTGCTCGACCACGCGCGTGCCGACAGCGACCGCCCGCTCGGGGTCATCGGTGAGGAAGAGCGCGCTGCACAAGCCGACCTCGTTCAGGACCATGCTGCGGACGTTCGCCGGGCCGAAGGCGACGATCGCCTCTTCGACGCTCCGCACCGCCTGTGCCGCGTGCGTGCCGGCCTGCCGGGCCATGTCGCGGTACACGCGGCCGTACTGGGCTAGCAGTTCGCCACGGTCGTAGAAGGCCATCCAGGTCGGCTCGCGTTCGGGATCCACCCGCTCGAACTGGTCACTCGCGCGACCGAGGAGGGTCAGCGCGCTTCGGTGGTCGCCGAGTGCGGCCGTCGAGGCGGCCTCCGCGCCCCAGAGCAGCGCCCTCACCGCCGGGGTCGCCCGCGATCCCAGCTCTGAGTGGGCCAGCCTCAGCGCGGCCAGAGCATCGTGGTTGTGCCGAAGGTGTTGTAGCTGCTTGGCCTGCGAGTAGCGGATCAGGGCCGCCAGCGGGGCATCGTCAGCGGACATCGCGGCCCGCTCGCCCGCGGCGAAATGCCGCTGGGCGTCCGCGTGCCGGCCGGCGTCCAGCGCGGTCCAGCCGGCCAACTGACGCGCCGCCGCGACCGCCGCGAAGAGGCGGGGTGTCAGCCCGGGCGCGTGTGACCAGTCGAGCATCCCGTACACCGACTCCGCGAACCGCGCGACCTCCCGATAGAGCAGGCCGCCACCGCATTCGTAGTCGACCGACCGGTAGAGCTCCAGGACCGCGTTCAGCCGAGAGACGTCCGCACTGCCGATACGGCGGGGCCGTGGCTGCTCGGCGACCCCGACCAGCCCGGCTCCTGCGGACACCGCGGCGATGCCGGCCAGGAGGGTTCGCCGGCCCAGGTCTGGTGTTGCGCGGATCCCGTCGGCCGGAGCGCTGGCCGGAGAGTCTGGACCGACTGAGAACCAGAGAGACCCCGGCGGGATGCGGAGCACGGTCGCCCAATGCGTCAGCCGGTCGAGATGCACCAGGGCTGGCCCGTTCTCGATCCGGCTCAACTGTGCCTGCGTGATCCCCAGCCACCCCGCGACGACGCTCTGCGGCAGCGGGCTCCGCCCGTGGTACGGGTGGTGGCGGTACGCCCGGATCACCTGCCCGAGATGTCGCCGGGCCAACGCCGTCCGTACCGGTTCATGGTCCCAGAACGAGTCGGGCACCCCGGGCGGCGTGCTGAGGCGGTCGCGTTCGGCGGCCTGGCAGGGCGCGCAGCGCCCCGTGCCGTTGTCGCGCGCCAGGCGGCCGCCGCAGCGGGGGCAGTTCGCAGGTGTCACCGGCAACCTCGCCGTTCGCGGAGAACCTGTGTCCGAAGTCGAGCCTAGCCATTCAACCCGTTCCGGAGCGGCCCGGTATACGCGCTGTGCATATCGCCGGATGTCTCGTGACGGTGACCGAGCGTATGCGGGGCGTGTATGGCGGCCACGATCATCAGGGCATGCGCCTCCTGCCGAGAGGGACTGAAGGTCAGCGCATGGCCCGGGGCGGGTGCTGGGCTCCGGTGGCACCGCGTCCCCCGATCGCGGCTCCCGCCGTCCCCGCCCGCCCCGGCGCCACTCCACCAGATCCAACCCGGAGGCGCCTGCCGATGTCCGTCGTACTCGCCGACTTCCCCGTCCTCACCCCGGTCACCGACGAGGACGTGCTCGTCGCCGCGCTGGCCGTGCGCGTACACGTGCCCGAGCACTGGCCGCAGGGACCGCTGTGCCGCAGCGAGCGCGTCCCGAACCCCTGCCGGCTGGCCCGGTGGGGGAGGGCGACGCTCGCCGCGGCCGGGCTGCCCGACGAGGCCGTGGCGGCCGGGGCGGCGGCGTCGTGATCTACGTGACCGGCGAGCGGGTGCAGGCGTACCAGGTGCGCAGCGCCTTCTTCGACACCCGCTGGCGTGGCCTGGACCCGGCGCAGGTGCACGACTACCTGTGCCGGGTCGCCGACGAGATGGATCGTCTGCACCGGGAGCTGACCACGGCGCGCACCGAGTCGGAGCGGGTCCGCCAGGCGCTGCGGCAGTGGCAGTCCCGCCACAACGGCTGCCGGCGACGCGGCCACGATGGCTGAGCCGCGCTGGATCATCCATCTGCCGACCAGACTGACCAGCCGGGACGCCGCCGTCGAACTGGCCGCCGCGCTCGCCCGGTCGCTCGGGCACCTGGATGCCGTCGACTTCGGTGAGACGACGCTCAGCGAGGAGGATGCGCAGCACCTGCGGTACCGGGTCTGGTGTGACATGCGGTTGCCCGGCGGCGGGCGCTGCGGACACCGGGATGGTCACGACGGGTCGTGCGGGGCGGCGGAGCCGCGGTGACCTCGGCGTGTTTCGACGTGCCGATCGATGAACGTCCTGGTGGCGGGCTGGCCCGCTGGGAGCGGTCCCAAACGGGGCGACCATCCACCCTGTACGGTCGCTACACTCCCCGAAACGCCCGGAAACGCCACACGGAGTCTGGAGACGCCTGTGACCCGCGACAAGGCCGCACCGCCCGGAATCGACGTCACCATTCCCAGCGTGGCCCGGGTCTATGACTACTTCCTGGGCGGTAAGGACAACTTCGAGGTCGACCGGAAGGTCGCCGAGCACGCCCTGCGGATCACGCCGGACGGGCCGGCCGCCGGTCAGGCGAACCGGGCCTTCCTGCGCCGGGTGATCCGCCACCTCGTGACCGAGGAGGGCATCGACCAGTTCCTCGACATCGGGTCGGGCCTGCCCACCCAGGGCAACGTGCACGAGGTCGCCGTCGAGCACAACCCGGCGGCCCGGGTGGTGTACGTGGACAACGACCCGATCGTCCTGGCGCACGGGCGCGCGCTGCTCGCGGCGGAGGGCACCGCGACGGTGATCCAGGCCGACATCCGGGAACCGGAGGAGATCCTCAACGACCCGGACGTCCGCCGGTTCCTCGACTTCGACCGCCCGATCGGGCTGCTGCTGTTCGCGATCCTGCACCACATCGGCGACGACGAGGACCCGCGATCGGTTGCTGCGGCGCTGATCGACGCGCTGCCGTCGGGCAGCTACGTCGCGATCTCGCACTTCCGTGACCCGGGTGAGCGGGATCCGGAAGGCTCCCGCAAGGCCCGCGAGGTCGAGCGGGTGTTCAACGAGTCGCTCGGTACCGGCCGCTGGCGTACCGACGAGGAGATCCTCGCCTTCGCCGACGGGCTGACGGTGCTGGAGCCGGGCCTGGTGCCGCTGGCCGAGTGGCGTCCGGACCCGGACGCGCCCGCCCAGCAGCAGACCGACACCTACCACACGTTCGTCGGACTGCTCGCCCGCAAGCCGTAGGCGCCTGCCCGCGGGCACCGCGGGCCCCGGGGTGCGAAGGAAGCGCAGGTGCCGGAGTCGCGCCGAGGTGGCGCGTGCTAAGAAAGGGCCCCGCCTTCTTCGAACCCAGGAAGGGCCCGCCGTGCACGAAGCCGAGCAGGTGATCCAGCGTGTGCTGCGGGATCTGCGCGACGGCGCGCACCGTGGCGTCGTGGTGGACTCGCCTCCCGGTGCCGGGAAGTCGACCCTCGTCGTCCGCGCCGCGATCGAGACCGCCGCCACCGGCGATCCGCTGATGATCGTGGCGCAGACCAACGAGCAGGTCGACGACCTCATCGACCGGCTCGGCCGCAGGGCGCCGGAGCTGCGCGTCGGGCGGCTCTCCGCGACCGACTACCGGCCGACCGAGCGGGTCACCGCCCACCCGGCGGTCCGCGTCGCCGCGAAGGCCGCCGACCTGGGCGGGCCGGCGGTCACCATCGGTACGGCGGCCAAGTGGGCCACTGTCACCGAGGGGAGCTGGCCCTGGGCGATCGTGGACGAGGCGTACCAGATGCGCGCCGACGCGCTGCTGCGCGTGGCGGGACGGTTCGAGCGGGCGCTGTTCGTCGGCGACCCCGGTCAGCTCGATCCGTTCAGCACCGTCGAGACGTTCCGCTGGACCGGCCTGACCTGGGATCCGATGCAGTCGGCGGTGGCCACGCTGCTGCGGCACAACCCGGAGCTGCCGGTGCACCGGTTGCCGGTGTCGTGGCGGCTGCCCGACTCGGCCGCCCCTGTCGTCTCCGCCGCGTTCTACCCGTTCACCGGGTTCCGCGCCGGGACCGGGCCGGCCGACCGGGCGCTGACGTTCACCGAGCCCGGCGCGGGTGACCCCTACGACGCCTCGGTGGAGGTGGCCGCCGCCACCGGCTGGGCGTTGCACGAGCTGCCGGCCCGGCACACCGTGCGTACCGATGGAGAAGCCGCCGCGGCCTGCGCGGAGCTGGCCCTGCGGGTGCTGCGACGCGGCGCGGTCGCGGTCAGCGAGGCCGCGCCCGGCGGCGCGCCGGTCACCGCGGACCGGATCGCCGTCGGGGCCGCGCACCGCGACCAGGTCGCGGCCATCCGGTCCCGGCTGGGCGCGGCCGGGGCGGGCATCACCGTGGACACCGCCAACCGGCTCCAGGGCCGGGAGTACGACGTGACGATCGTGCTGCACCCGCTCTCCGGCCGGCGCGACGCCACCGCGTTCCACCTGGAGTCGGGGCGGCTGTGCGTGCTGGCGTCACGGCACCGGCACGCCTGCGTGGTGGTGGCGCGGGCCGGGATCGGTGAGCTGCTCGACGCGTATCCGTCGACCGAGCGGGTGCACCTGGACGTGCCGGTGAAGTTCCCCGACGGGTGGGAGGCCAACCAGACGGTGCTGACCCACCTCGATGCCCACCGGGCGTGACGAGGGGCCGTCGCGGCAGGATCGGCGGACCGTTCGGATCTTCCGGCGTTCGCGGCCGGTGGGCACGATGGCCGGATGCATCCTCACGATCCCTATCAGCAGGATCCGTACCAGCACCAGGCGTACCAACAGCAGGCGTACCCGCAACAGCCGTACTATCCGCCGCCGGCGTACGTGGAGCAGCCGAGCGAGGGGATGGGCCGGTGGGCGATCGTCCTGTGGGTCACCGTGCCGGCGCTGCTGGTGATCCTGTGCTGTGCCGGATGCGTCGTCTCCGGGTTCGCGGGCGGGTTCATGGAGGGCTTCAACGAGGGCTACGAGTCGTCGTAGGTCGCACCGCCGCCCTCGGCGCGCGGCGCTGGCGGCGGTGCGTTAGACAGGGATCATGACCGCGAGCGTGCTGCCCTGGCTGGGCGGGGGTGTGGTGGCGGTGGCCGCCGGTTTCCTCGCCGCGTTGCTGCCCCGGCGCCGCGCCCGGGCCGAGGGCCGGCGGGTCGCCTGGTCGTCGGCGCGGGCGGCGATCCACGACGCCACCGTCAGCCGGGACGCGTCCCCGGCGACGGTGCCGGAGGCCGAGCGGCTGCTGGCCCACGCCGAGATGCTCGCCGCCGGACGCGGCGGCGCCGGCGCGGCCCGCGCGGCGGCCGAGCACGCCCGCCGCGCCGACGAGCTGTGGCGGGCCGGGCGATGACGAGGGTACGCCGGGAGCTGCTGCGCTGGTCGCTGCTGGCCGCCGCGGCGGCCGTGCTCGTGGTGTTCCTGGTGGCGCAGCGGCAGAGCGTGGAGGTCAGCTACGGGCGTTCCCCGTCGACGGCCGCGCTGCCCGAGGGCTCGGCCGGGGAGCTGAGCGACGCGAGCGTGCCCTCGGTCGAGGAGATGACCGCGCTGGTCGCCGCCGATCCGGTGGTCCGGCTGCCGGGTGCTGTCGCGCGCTGGGACGAGCAGCGGGTCCGGGCCGCCATCGGTGACCGGGGCACGCGCATCCTGGTCGCCCCGCCCGGTCTGGACGAGGCCGAACGCCGGCGGGTGAAGGACGTGGAGAACGCCGAGATCCGGATCGTCGGCACCGAGGTCAGCGGCGGGCTCTACGTGGCCTCGCCGGACGACCTGCCGGGCTGGCGGGCCCGGTTCGCCACCGGCGACGTGACCGGCTCGGTGCTCGCGCTGCTGGCCGCGCTGCACGACCAGCCGACCCCGCCGGACGGCGACGACCTGCGCTGGCGGGAGCCGACCGGCCCGGAGCTGGCCCCGGTGGTCGCGGCGCTGCGCGCCACCGGCCGGTACGTGGGCACCGGCGCCACGCTGCCCGAGCTGCCGGAGAAGGCGGCGAGCGCCGCGTTCCCGGACGGCGCCTGGTTCGTGGTGCTGCCCGCCCAGCCGTACGGGGAGCCGCTGCCCGCGTACGGGCCGGCGCTGCACCGGCTCGCCCCGGACCAGCCGCTCGTGGTGATGTACGGCGACTGGATCGAGTACCACGGTCCGGGCGCGGCGTCGTTCGCCGAGGTGGCCGGCGCGAGCTTCTACGCCCAGTTCGGCAGCCGGCTCGGCCGTTACACCTATCCGCAGCAGAACGTGCTCGGCGCGTATCTGGCCCAGGTCACCGACGTGCGGTACGCGGGGCTGTTCGACCGTCCGCTGCCGTACCGGCCGTTCGACCCGCTGCGGGTGGCGTTGCCGGCGCTGCCCTGGATCTTCGCCGGCTGCGTGGCGGGTTTCGTGGTGCTGTCGATCCGTACCGTGCGGGCCTCCGGCCGCCGTCCGGCCGACGTCGGTCCCGGTGGCACGCCGGCCCGGCTGGCCGGGCTCTCCGCGCTGGCTGTGGAGTTGTCGCTGCTCACCGACGCGCGCAGCGACCCGGCGCTGGTCCGGGGCGTGGGCCGGTTGCGGGCGGCCCGGGACGCGTTCGACGAGGGGCTGCCCGACCGGCACGTACGCGAACTGCTCGCCGACGCGGCGGCCGAGCTGGACGACGTGGCCCGGGACGTGCGGATGCCCGGCTACCGGCCGGACGTCTACCTGCGGGCGAGGCTGTCGTGAGCCGCGTCGCGACCCGTCCCGAGCGGGCGGCGGCCGGTCGAGGCGTGGTGGCGACCGGCCCGCGCCGGCTGCTCGGACGCCTGGTCGGTACCGCGTTCGGCCGCGCGGTGCTCGCCTGCCTGGCGCTGGCCGGCTGGGCGCTGTGGACCGGCGGGATCCTGGACGGGCCGATCGCGCGGCAGGTGCGCGTCTCGTCGGTCTACGCGGCGCCCGGGGTGGACCTGGACCGGGCGGCCGCCGAGCGGGTCATCGGCAACCGGCGGCTGGTGGTGCTGATCATGGAGCCGGGCGCCGACCTGCGGGAGGCGTGCGACGACACCGAGCGCGCCGCCCGGGGCACGCTGGTGCTGGCGATGAGCCGCGACGGCGAGGACTGGGACACGTACGGCTGCTCCCGCCTCGGCGGCGACGGCGCGCGTGACCTCGGGCGGGCCATGGTCGCCGAGACCACGATCAGCCGGGGCGCCGACGCGTTCGTGGACCGGCCGGTCGAGGCGCTGAAGGTGATCGTGCTGAACTACGACCGGCTGGTCCGGGCCGGTCTGGTGCCGGACGGTGCTCGTACCATCAGCCCGTCGCTGCCCCGGTACCTGCTGGCCGGCGGCGCGGTGGCCGGGGTCGTGGCCGGTGCGGCGGTGCTCTGGTTCGGTGGGCGGCGGGCCGGTCGGCTGGCCGACGCCCGGCGGGCCGGGCGGGACGCGCGCGCCGACGAACGGGCCGCGCTCGGCGCCGCCACCGCGGCTCTCGCCCAGCAGATCATCGACCTGGACGGACGCGTCGGGCCGGTCGCCCCGGCGTACCGGCGGCTGGCCGCCGACTACGTCGGCCTGCTCGACGAGGTGTCCGAGAAGGACGGGAACGCCGAGGCGCTGCGCCGGCTCCGCGAGCGGGTCGAGGAGCTGAGCCGCCGCGCGGCGGACCTCGCCGACGACGCCGCGTCCGGCCGGCGCGGGACGCGCGGACGGGGCCGGCGGTGAGCCGCCGACCCCGTCGTCAGTGCGTCGTCAGCGCTGGGCGCCCACCGTCGAGGCGGCCGGCCAGCTGCCGGTGAAGACCTGGGCGGGCGTCGCGCTGCGGGCGGCGAAGCCGAACAGCGAGTCGACCCGGGCGGCCTCGGTGGAGCTGGGGTACGGGTTGGTGCAGCTCGTGCCGGCGCTGCCACCGGACATCAGGATGGCGCAGTTGCCGTTGTAGTTGTCCGGCAGGCCGAGGATGTGGCCGATCTCGTGCGTCATGATGCGCAGCGCCGAGTACTGCTGGGCCTGGTTGTAGTCGATCACCACGCGGCCGTTGCCGAGGCTGGTGCGCTGGGCGTAAGAGCCGCCGCCGTAGGTGTAGGTGATCCGCAGGTTGGACCCGCACTGGGCCATGTTGATGTTGTTCGTGTAGTTGTTCCAGATCGCCGCCGCCTGCACCGCCGTGTTGGCGAACGGGCCGGCCTGGCTGATGTTGTAGCAGACGTTGCGGACGGCGGCGGAGGCCGGAGCCGGGTTGACGGCTACCGCACCGAGCGCTGCCAGCGTCGCGGCCGCGAGGGTGGCGAGGATCCGGGACAGCTTGGGGTGACGCATGGTTCACACTCCTTGGGATGGGGGGTGAGCGGAACGCCGCCAGCCTATAGATAGCCGTCGATCGATATCAAGAGGTGGACGCGTGCGGATCGGACGCGTTCACGGCGGCGACGACCTGGTCGTAGTCGCCGCGCGCCTCCGCGTGGCGGAGGAACTTCACCTGCTCTACCTGGATCTCCGTCGCCTCCGGCTGCGCCTCCAGCAGCGCCACCACCTCGCTCACGAACTCGTCCAGCGGCATGGCAGTCTCGTTGTTCTCGTGGCCGGGCAGGAGTTCGGTGCGCACCGCGGGCGGCACCAGTTCCAGCACCCGTACGCCGGTGTCGGCCAGGTTCAGCCGGATCGACTCGCTGAGCATGTGCACCGCGGCCTTGGAGGCGTTGTAGCTCGGCGTGACCCGCAGCGGCACGAACGCCAGGCCGGACGAGACGGTGACGATCGTGGCGTTCCCGCGCCGCCGCAGGTGTTCGACGAAGGCGGCGATCAGCCGGATCGGGCCGAGCACGTTCGTGGTCACCACCTCCTCGGCCGAGGCGAGGAACGTGTCCGGCGAACGCCAGTCCTCGATCCGCATCACGCCCGCCATCGTCACCAGGATGTTGAGATCCGGGTGCTTCGCCAGCACCTGGTCCGCGGCGGCGGCGATGCTCGCCGGGTCGGCGGTGTCGATCGTGACGGTGGCCAGGCCCGGGTTGGCGGCGGCGATCTCGTCGAGCAACTCGGTACGCCGGCCCCCGACGATCACCGTGTTGCCCCGGTCCCGCAGGGCGAGCGCCAGGGCCAGGCCGATCCCGCTGGTGGCGCCGGGAATGAAGATCGTGTTTCCGGAGATGTCCATGCGGCAAGCCTGCGGCGTCCGGCGTGGCGGGTGAAGAGACCGCTGATCGGGGGATCGCGGATCCCTGGTTCCCGGCGGAGCGCGGCGGATACTCGGATCATGGACCGCCAAGCCCTGGCCGAATTCCTGCGCCGCCGCCGCGAGGCGCTGCGCCCCGGCGACGTCGGACTGCCGGAGGGCGCCCGCCGCCGGGCGCCCGGCCTGCGGCGGGAGGAGGTCGCGTCGCTCGCCACCATGTCCACCGACTACTACACCCGGCTGGAGCAGCGGCGCGGCCCGCAGCCGAGTCCGTACATGCTCGGCGAGCTGGCCCGGGCGCTGCGGCTCACCGCGCACGAGCGCGCCTACCTGTTCCGGGTCGCCGGGCACAGCCCGCCCGAGACGGTCGCCACCAGCGGGCACGTCGCGCCGGCACTGCTGCGGGTGCTGGACCGGCTGGCCGACACGCCGGCGCTCATCCTGTCCGACCTCGGCGAGACGCTGGTCCAGAACCGGTTGGCGGCCGCGCTGTTCGGGGACCGCTCCGGCCACACCGGGCTCGCCCGCAGCGAGGTGTACCGCTGGTTCACCGACCCGGCCGAGCGGGAGCACTATCCGGTGGAGGACCGTGACCGGCAGAGCCGGGCTCAGGTCGCCAACCTGCGGGCCGCGTACGGATCGATGGGGCCGCGGTCCCGCGCGGGCGAGCTGGTGCGAGCGCTGCGTGCGGCCAGCGGCGAGTTCGCCGAGTTGTGGGAGCGGCACGAGGTGGCGCAACGCTTCGCCGACCACAAGACGCTGATCCACCCGGAACTCGGACCGATCGAGCTGGACTGCCAGGTGCTGTTCACCGAGGACCAGTCGCAGGCGCTGCTGGTGCTCACCGCCGCGCCGCGCAGCGAGGCCGAGGAGAAGCTGCGGCTGCTCGCCGTGCTCGGACACGAACGGTTCCCGTCCACCACCGCGTGAACGCGGCACAGGAACCGTCGTTCACGCCGCCGGGTATCCCCGGCTTTCCTGTCAACCTCCCGTCACGCAGGGTGTTTTTCTGATCCCTTCCGGTCGATAGCGTCGGTCCACTGCCGTCGACGAAGGGCCGACGATGAACGACAACGGACAACCGCTCGACCGTCGGCGACTGCTCGCCGGCGCGGCGGCGGCCTCGGCGGTCACAGTGACCGGCCTGGCCGTCGCCTCCACCACCGGCGCCGCGGCGGCCGCACCGGGCCGCCCCGCGACGCCGCTCATCACCCGGGACCGCATCGCCACCGCCGCGCTGCGCGCACCCGACGGGTCCGCGCTCCCGGTCGCAGTCCAGGCCGACTTCCACGCCCGGCTCGCCGCCTGGCTGGCGTTCTGGTCGGCGAACTCGCCGTCGGCCTGGAGCGTGCCGGTGCAGGTGGTCGCCCGGATCGAGGCGGGCGGCGACGCGCTGGTGCTGCACGGGATCCGGCACCGCCGCGACGACGAGCTGCGCGCCGGCTTCGCCGCCGGCCGGCGCGACGCCACCCACCTGGCCACGCTGGCCAGCCTGCACCACCACTTCCCGAGCGTGCGGGTCCGCCCGGACGGCACGATCCGGGTCGCCGACGGACCCGCCGGGTTCACCGGCGCGCCGGAACAGGTCGCCTTCGCGGTCGCGGCCTGCCGCGGGCTGTGGGGCGACGCGGCGGCGACCGCCGACCGCTGGGCGGAGCACGCCGCCCGGGTGCTCGCCCGCGCCGGGCACCGCACCGACGCCGCCTCGCACGCCGGCTGGGCGGCCTTCACCCGCACCAGCCTGCGTCGCGGGCTGGGCACCGAATCGTACGAGTGACCGGAGGTAGCACATGGCCCGCAACGAGTTCCGCTTCGTGGTCGACGGCGTCGACCTGAGCCCCGAGCAGCAGACCCTGATCGCCGCGGAGATCCAGAAGGCCGGCCTGGCCGCGCTGCGTACCGCCGACGCCAGGCTGACCAACCCGCTGACCGTCGGCCACGGCAACATCAAGCTGCGTCCCGAGTGGTACGGGCTCTGGGTCATCGACGGCCCGTTCGCCCAGGACCTCGGGCAGAAGATCAACGACATCGGGTTCTGGATCCAGCGGTGACCGACGCCGCCCGGCCGGCCGGCACGCCGGAGCGGATGTGCCCGAGCACCCCGGCGTCCAACGCCACCGTGTTCCTCGGCATGATCACTCCGGCGGGCCGGGTGGCCTACGTGACTCCGGCCGTACCGGCCGAGGTGGCGCTCGCCGGGCTCGGTGACTCCGATGAGCCGATCGAGTCGCGGGCCCGGCTCGCCGGCCCGTGCGTCACCTCGTCCTGCGGCTTCTGGACCGGCTCGCACTGCGGGCTGGGCGCCCGGATGGCCGCCTCGTACGCCGAGACCGCCCCGCCCGCCGAGGAGACGCTGCCGAAGTGCGCGATCCGGCGTACCTGCCGGTGGTTCGCCGAGCAGGGACCGGCCGCCTGCCCGGCGTGCGCGCACGTCGTGACCGACGCGCGGCTCTGAACGCGTCCCCGTTTGTCGGACCCTTCGACTAGCGTCGTGAGGTCATGGAGCCGAGGTTCGGCGAACACATCATCGGGCGGGAGCATCCCGCTGCGCTGCTGCGCGCCGAGGTGGCCCGGCTGGTCGACAGCCACGGCGGTCTCGTCCTGGTCACCGGCGAGCCGGGCATCGGCAAGACCACACTGGTCTCGGCCGCCGCCGACGAGGCCCGCCGCAGCGGAGCGCTGGTGCTCGGCGCCGCCTGCTGGGACTCCGACACCGCCCCCGACTACTGGCCCTGGGTGCAGGTGCTGCGCCGCCTGGCCCGGTCCGCCGACGACCCGCGCGCGGTGCGGGAGGCAGCCGACGCGGGCCTGGCGGCGCTGCTGGGCGAACGCACGGCGGGCGACCGTCGTCGCGGCGGGCCGGCACCGGCAGGCGACGTGGCGGCCGAGCCGGGCGACGCGGCCGAACCCGGTGACGCCGACGCGCCGGGTGACGCGGGCCGGGCCGAGTTCGACAGGCACGACGCGGTGACCGCCGCCCTGGTCGCCGTCGCCCAGCACCGGCCGGTCGCCGTGATCCTCGACGACCTGCACTGGGCCGACCCGGCGTCGCTGCGGCTGCTCCAGTTCGTCACCCAGCACGCCTGGTTCGAACGGTTGCTGCTGATCGGCACCTACCGGGACGCCGAAGTCGAATCCGGCGAGCATCCGCTGCGGCCGTTGCTGCTGCCGCTGACCGCCAAGGCCACCACAGTCACGCTCGCCGGGCTGGGCCGCGCCGAGGTGGCCGCGCTGATGGCTCGCACCGCCGGCCGGGAGCCCGCTCCGAGCCTGGTCGACGAGGTGCACCGGCGCACCGGCGGTAACCCGTTCTTCGTGGAGCAGACCGCCCGGCTCTGGCACACCCACGGCCTCACCGACACCGTCGCCCCGGGCGTGCGGGAGGTGGTGCGCCGCCGGCTCGACCAACTGCCCGCCCCGGTGGTCGAGGCGCTCACAGTGGCCGCGGTGCTCGGCCGCGAGTTCGACAGGGGGACGCTCGCCGCCGGCGTACCCGCTCCCGTCGCGCAGATCGACCGGCTGCTCGGTCGCGCCGCCGCGGCCCGGCTGGTGCTGCCCCGCAGTGACGGCCGGTTCGTCTTCGTGCACGACCTGGTCCGCGAGACGCTCTACGACGGGCTCGCCGAGGACGAGCGGCGGGCCCGGCACGCGGCTGTGGTCCGGGCCGTCGACCGGTCGGACGCGCTCGCCGGCCCGCTCGGCCCGGCCCACCTGGCCCGGCACGCCTGGCTGGCCGGCGCCGAGCTGGAGCCGGAACGCGCCGGTGACCTGCTGCTGGCCGCCGCCCGCGACGCCGGAGGCCGGATCGCGATGGACGAGTCGGTCCGGCACTACCGGCGCGCGCTGGAACTGACCGGCGAGCCCGGCCGCCGGGTCCGGGTGCTGCTGGAACTGGCCGGGCTGCTGTACCACGCCGGCCCGCCGGCCGAGGTCGAGCGGCTGCTGGCCGAGGCCGCCGCGCTGGCCCGCGAGCTGCCCGATCCCGGCGTGCTGACCCGGGTGGCGCTCATCGCGCACCGGCAGCACTCCGCCACCCGCCGCCGGCTCGACGCCGCCGAACTGGTCCGCGAGGCGTACCGGCGGTTGATCGCGGAACCGGAGCCGGAGCGGCCGGTACGCGCGCTGGTCACCGACCTGATCACCGCCACCGAGACGCTGGCCCGGCACGGCCGCGACGACGAGGCGCTCACCTTCAGCCTGTGGGCCCGACACGACACCACCTGGGGGCTCGGCACCGCGCAGGAGCGGGCCGTGGTCACCGCCGAGATCCGGGAGGTGGCCCGCCGCAGCGGCGACCGGGAGACCGAGCTGTGGGCCACGGCGCTGCGCTGGGTCGCGCTGCTGGAGCTGGGCGATCCGGGCTACCGGCAGGAGCTGACCGCGTTCGTGACCGGCGCGCGACGCGACGACGTGGCCCGGCAGCGGGTGGCGGCGATCGCGGACACCGCCATCATCGCCGCCTTCCAGGGCGACCTCGCCGCCGCCGAGGCGGGCTTCGCCGAGGCGGAGAGCTACCGCGAGCCGGGGCACTCCGACCACGCGTTCATGACGCACCACATGCGCTGGTCGATTCTGCTGCTGTACGGCCGCCTCGCCGAGGCCGAGGCGGTGCTCGACCGGGTGGGCACCGGGCACCCGCAGGCCGAGCTGCTCCGGGCGATCACCGCGGCCGAGCGCGGCGACGCGGCCACTGTGCTGCGGCTCACCGCCGCGATCGAGGCCGCGGGCACCGCGTACCCCCGGTCGGTGTCGCCGCTGTGGCTGCGCCTGCGGGCGCAGGCGGCGGCGGTGGACGGCGACCCGGCGCGGTGCGCGGCGGTGCGGGCCGACCTGGCCCCGCACCGCGGGCAGTGGGCGGCGGCGTTGTTCGGCTGCGACATCGGCGGCCCGGTCGACTTGTGGCTGGGCGGTGTGGACGCGGCCGAGGGCCGGTGGGACGCGGCGGTCGACTGCTACGCGGCGGCCCGGGAGGCCGCCGACCGGCTGGGCGCCCGGCCCTGGTCGGTGCTGGCCCGGGCCGGTCTGGTGGGCGCCCTCGCCGGACGGGACGGGCCGGGCGACGCGGCCGAGGCGCGGCGACTGCGGGCCGAGACGGTGGCCGAGGCGCGGGCGCTGGGAATGGTCCAGGTGGTGGACCGGCTGGGCGCGGCCGGTCCGGTCCCGGCGGCGGCGACCGCAGTGGTCCCGCCCGCGGCGGCCCGGCTCGGCGCGGGCGCCCCGGCCCTGGTCGCCGCGTCGTCGCAGCCCGGCCGCCGGACCGCGTCGGGTCTGTCCCGGGCGGGTGTGGTCCACGGGCGGTCGCCCGACCCCGGCGCGGGCGGTGCGGACGTGGTCCGGCCCGAGTTCCGGCCGGACGGGCCGGTGTGGCGCCTCGCGTACGACGGTGTCGTGGTGCACCTGCCCGACGCCAAAGGGCTGCACGACCTGCGCCTGCTGCTGAGCCGGCCCGGCGCGGACGTGCCCGCCGTCGAACTGCTCGACCCGGCGGCCGGTCCGGAACTCGTCGCCGCGCGCCGCCTCGGGGCCGATCCGGTGCTCGACGACGAGGCGAAGGCCCGCTACCGCCGGCACCTGCGGCGGCTCGACGACGAGATCGACCGCGCGGCGGCCCGCGACGACGGGCGGCGGCTGGCCGAGCTGGACGCCGAGCGCGCGGCGCTGCTCGACCAGTTGCGGGCCGCGGCCGGGCTGGCCGGGCGCACCAGGCGTCTCGGTGACCAGGCGGAACGGGCGCGCAAGGCGGTGACCGGCCGGATCCGGGACACCCTGCGCCGCATCGACGAGCGGCATCCGGCGCTCGCCGCCCACCTGCGCGAGTCGGTCACCACCGGCGGCGCCTGCCGCTACCGGCCGGCCGAGCCGGTGCCCTGGCGGCTCTGACCGGCGAGGTGGCGGGGCCGCGCGGACCCCGCCACCGTCGTCACGTCAGCGGCGGTTGTAGCGGTACATCGTCAGCGTGCCGAACACGACCACGAAGACGGCGCTCCAGAGCAGCATCCACATGGTGCTCGGGCCGTCCATCGAGCCGGCCATCGCCGCGCGGACCGAGGTCACGAGCTGGGTGATCGGGTTGACCTTGACGAACGCCTGCAGCCAACCGGGCATGGTGGACGGGTCGACGAACACGTTGCTCAGGAACGTCAGCGGGAACAGCACCATCATGCTGGTCCCCATCACCGACTTCTCGCTGCGCAGCACCAGGCCGAAGAACGTCCACACCCAGGAGAACGCGAACGAGAAGACCACCAGCAGCCCGATCCCGGCCAGCACCCCGAGCAGCCCGCCGTCGGGACGGAAGCCGAGCACCACGCCCACGGTCAGGATGACCACGGCGGCCAGGACGTAGCGCAGCACGTCGCCGAAGATCATCCCGACCAGCGCCGCGGGCCGCCAGACCGGCAGCGTACGGATCCGGTCGAAGACGCCCTTCTCGATGTCGCTGTTCAGCCCGACCCCGGTGTACATGGTGATCATCACGACGCTCGTGACCATGATGCCGGGCAGGAAGAACTGGAGGTACGCACGCGGGCTGTCGGCGAGCGCGCCACCGAACAGGTACGTGAACATCAGCACCATGATGATCGGGAACGCGGTCACGTCGAACAGCTGCTCCGGCACGTGCTTGATCTTCAGCAGCGCGCGCCAGCCGAACGTCAGCGACGCCGACAGCGCGCTGGGCCGGGCCGGCCGCTCCGCCGGGGCGAGGACAGTGGCCAGCGCCTCGGCGGACGGCATGTAGACGGACGGCGCCCGCCCGGTGGTGATCGCGGTGTCGCTCATCGCGCCGCCTCCAGTTCGTCGTCCCGCTCGTCCGCCGGGACGGCCGGGTGGTCGGTCAGAGCCAGGAAGACCTCGTCCAGGCTGGGCTGGCCGAGGGAGAAGTCGTCCACCACGATGCCGGCGGCGGCCAGCTCGCCGAGCGCCCGCGCGGCCTGCGTACCGGCCTCCAGGTCGGTGCCGTGCTCGCCGACACGAGCGGTCAGCGCCGCCGGGTCCGCGGCGAGCTGCACCGGTACGCCGAGCGACGTCCGCAGCACCTGCTCGGCCTGCGGACGCTGCCCCGGATCACGCAGCCGGATGTGGACGCTGCCCGCGCCGATCGACGCCTTCAACTCGCCCGGGGTGCCCTCCGCGATCACCCGGCCGTGGTCGACCACAGCGATCCGGCCGGCGAGCTGGTCCGCCTCGTCCAGGTACTGCGTGGTCAGCAGCACAGTGGTGCCGTACGCGACCACCGCCCGCACGATCGCCCACACCTGGTTGCGGCTGCGCGGGTCCAGCCCGGTGGTCGGCTCGTCGAGGAACAGCAGATCCGGGGTGTTGAGGATGCTCGCGGCGATATCGATGCGCCGCCGCATCCCGCCGGAGTACTTCTTCACCTGCCGTCCCGCCGCCTCGGTCAGCCCGAACGCGGCCAGCAACTGCTCGGCCCGGTCCCGGGCGCCTGCCCGGCCCAGCCCGAGCAGCCGGCCCAGCAGGACCAGGTTCTCCGCCCCGGTCAGGTCCTCGTCCAGCGAGGCGTACTGGCCGGTCAGGCTCACCCGGGCACGCACCGCGTCGGCGTCACGCACCACGTCGTGCCCGAAGACCCGGGCCGTGCCGCCGTCCGGGCGCAACAGCGTCGCCAGCACCCGTACGGCGGTGGTCTTCCCGGCGCCGTTCGGGCCCAGCACGCCGTAGACGGTGCCGGCGGGAACCCGCAGGTCCAGCCCGTCGAGTGCCCGGGTCGAACCGAAGGACCGGACCAGGCCCTCGGCCTCGACGGCCAGGCCGGTGTTCCGGTTGCTCATGAATCGCTACCTCTTTCGTCGGTGTGGTGTCAGCAGGCGTACGGGCGCGCCGCACCAGCCCTCGCGCAATGCGAATCCCAGTAAGCACAGCCCGTCGAGGAGCAGTCGGACGTCCTGTCCGATCCGTTACCCAGAGTGGGCGAGGGCTTGCCGTTGAGCAGGCCAATGCCGACACCCCCGTACCGTCATCGCGGTGCAGCGCGGCGAAGACCGTCCGAAGTTGGTCGACCGCGTGCGCGCCGGTTGACCGGCAGCTGTACGAGACAAAGCCGACCGGCGTGGTCCTGCCATTCGTCGTACGCGACGCCTATCGCCTGTTTCAACGAGGCCGGGAAGCTGTGGTTGCACGCCGGTGTCACCACCACGAACGCTTCCGCGAGCGCCCTTTGCTCCGCGAACTCCCGCACGCCATGCGTGGGCTCGGGGGCAGGATGGCCGAGAGGTCGTATGGGTCCCGTCGACTTCGCGTACGTCGAGCCCGCGTGGCGGGGCGCCTGAGCGAGGAATCAGAAGCTTTTCCCGGGCGCTGCCGATGATGACGGCAAGCCGTAACAGCGTCATGCTGTCCTCCTTCGCTTCCGGCCTCACTCCTCAGGCGCCAGACGAGCCGCTAGATCAGATCTGGCGCGGCATCCCACGCGAGGATCGCCGGTGGACAACCGGCATTGGTCGATTCTCCCCTTGGTCGCCTGAACCGCCGATTCGCCTCCTTCGTACTACCGGATGGTGTGGGCGTTGGCCGAGTGGAGACTGGTGCTGCCCAAAAAAGGGATTCATCGAAGAGTGCCGATAACGATACGGTAACGACTGCGGTGGGACATGGATGGTCAATGTCCGGAGGGGCGGCTGGTCGGGTGCTCCTGAGGTGCGCAGATCTCATCGCGCGTGGCGTTTGTGGTCCGTCCTGGTGTGCCCTCGGGGCCTCGACAGGTGGCAGACCCTGTAGCAGGGTGTTGCTCTCTGCATACGGTGTGCTCTTGGTTGGGGGCGGAATTTCATGGGTCACCGCTGGGCGAGGACGGCAATGAACCTGATCATTTGCGTCGTGGCCGCACCTCTGGTGATCCTTGCCGGCAGCACGGGATGGCTGCGCCACCAGTTCGACGCGCAGGGCGGCTGGCTGGCCACCCATGGCGATTGGCTGGAAGGGACGGCGCGCCTGTTCTTCCTCGTATTGGCTGTGGGAATTGCACTCCTCATGTTTGGCCGGCTGCGTGAGCGGTTGGCAGGGGAAACCAAGGTCGTGGAGACGCCAGTGCTGCCGTCGATCTCCACGCTCCGGCGGCTGCAGGCCGCTGCGGTGGACGGCTACCAGCAGGACGCGGATGCCGTTGCCTTGTTCGTCGAGCTAATAGTCGATCCGGGAAAATTCCGGTCCCGATTGACTGAGGCGATCGATCATGACGAACGTGCGGTAGTGCAGCAAGTAACCGTCTCGTTCTCGCTGCCTCTGCTGGACGCCGACGGTCCCCTCTACCTGCCGGTCCTCCAGCCACTCAAGGGTGAACTCGTGGACAACTTCCATATCCGCTCGGCGGCAGGTGATTCTCTGACCACCTTGTCCTACGAAGAGTCAGTTCAGTTGGCGGCTGCGGGCCTTCGCCTGTTGTTGGCGCGGATGGCCCCCAAGGCAACAGAGCTGGACGAGGCCCTGCGACTCGCGGAGTGGGCGTTGCTACAGATCATCGCCACCCGGGGTCCTCAGGTCTCACCGAGCGAGGCCGCAGCTGCCAACGGCAACATCTGGGATCTCTGTGCGGAGGTGGCCGAGGAGAAAATGGACGCGATCCTGGACGGCATCGCCTTCCCCGATGACGAAAGTCAGCGTTGCGTTCGTAAGTACGTCGCGGCGCTCAGCTCGTCTTACCCCATCATCGCTGTCGTTCCGCCGGCAGAACTTGTCAGTCGTCGGGTTCTCGTGAAGTACGAGCGCACTTACATCCCGTCCTCGCTTACCGCCACATGGCGGGGCTTGCTGCGGCTTGGCCTCGGCTTGAGGCCCGATCAAGTTGCCGTCCCGCTCGACCTGGCGCTGACGGCGGACAGCTACCACCTGCGGGTAAATGCGCCGGCGAACAAGTACGTTTTGAAGCAGGTTTTGCAGTGTCGACACTGCGAATCATTGGTTGAGCGGAATTGGCGAGGGAGGCGGCCCATCGGCAAGACGGACAGATGTGCGCATGAATCCGGCCATGCCACCCAGTCCGGCCACCACTTCCGGGTGCGTCGGAAGCGTGGACAGAACTTTGTTCACGTCTATCTACGTGGGTATGCTCGCCAGTCGCCGAAGATGCGAGACCTCGCGTTGTTAGCTCGCTTCAAAGAGACGCCGCCCGGCGCACGTGGCCGCGCGGCCGTGACAGCTCTCGCGACCACCCTATTGGTGGCAGTCGTTGGAAATCTCGTCAACACGCCTCAGGGTGCACAGGTGGGCGGCCTGCCGGCGCTGATGCTGGCGTTGCCGGCGATCGCGGCCTCCTGGTTCGGCATGACCGGGGATCGTGAGACGCTGGTCGGCGGTTCTCTCCTGGCGCGTCTTTCTCTGATCACCAGTGGCATCGTTTCCGTGGCGGCCGTGGTCCTGTATCTGGGCACCTCGTCGACGGGTGCCACCACGACTACCCAAAACGACGACGTCCCCGCCCCGCTTACTTTCGTTGGAATCACTGACTGGCGCTGGATCACGTTGTGTGCCCTGTCGGCTCTCAACCTGATCTACATCTCCTATCGGTTCTCTCTGAAGCTCGTGCACTACAACGACCTGATCAAGCGCAAGGATCTCGGTGCGGGGGAGTTCGCATGGAGATGATGAGAACAGGAGTGAAAGTGGACCCTTCGCACGAACCAGAGCCGAACGAGGACAGTCCTGGTGACGGCGAGCAGGCTGACCGAGGGGGGCAACCCGAGAAGTACGTCGTTGACGACGCGCTGTGGGTGGTGCCGTCCAGCAACTACGTCGACCCCGGACCGCCGCTTGAGACCAGTCTGTTCGACGACCGCGGACGGCTCGATGATGCTTGGCGGTTGGCCATAGACAGCCTCCAAGCCGAAGCCGACGAGTCGGAGGAGCGCCGAAAGGAGATGGAGACGAAGGCGCAGAAGCTGATCGACGAGGCCGAGCGCTCGGCTCAGGATTTTGTGGACCGCCGACTCAAGCGCCCGACGTCAGACACGGAGGCCGCGCCTCCCGGTATCACCGGCCACCCGGTGCGGGCCGGGGTCGGTCGGGTAGCGAAAATTACCCGGCGGCTTGTGCTCCGGCACGGATGAGTCGCATCGATCGGGAGCGTCGGCCAGTTCTGCGCCCTCGTCTATTAACGGTCAGGCTGCCGAGTCCAGCCGGGTCCGCTGCTCGGCGGTCAGCTCCAGGTCGACAGCGGCCAGGCTCTCCTCCAACTGCGCCACCGAGGAGAAACCGACCAGCGGGATCGACGGCTGGTCCCCGCCCATCAGCCAGGCCAGCACCACCTGGTTCACTGTGGCGCCGGTCTCGGCGGCGACCGCCCGAAGCGCCGCCAGCCGGGCCGGGGTGGCGGGCACCACGTACTCCTCGCCGAGCCGCTCCGGCCGGACGTACGCGCCCTTCAGCAGCGGCGAGTACGCGACCAGCGTGAGCTGCGGCTCCGTACGCAGGTAGCTGAGCAGGTCGGGGCCGACCCAGCCGACGTCGCCGTCCGGATCCAGCTCGCTCGGCACGTCCAGCCGCCGGGGCAGGTAGCTGCGGTGGTACTGGAGCACCTCGTACCCGGGCAGGCCGGCCGCGGCGGCGAGCGCGCGGGCCCGCTCGACCCGCCAGGCGCGGTGGTTGCTGGCGCCCAGCAGCCCGACCGTGCCCTCGGCGACCAGCTCGGCGAAGCCCTCCACGGTCTCCTGTATCGGGATCGTCCGGTCCTCGATGTGGGCGTAGAGCAGGTCGATCCGCTCGACGCCGAGGCGCTCCCGGCTGCGTTCGGCGGACTCGCGGATCACCTTGGCCGACAGCCCTTCCGGGTTGTCGACATAGCTGGTGCCCGGCGCGAGCGGGCGGGCACCCAGCTTCGTGGCGATGACCACCTCGCCGCCGATGCCGCGGCTGCGCCGCCAGCGGCCGAGCAGCTCCTCGCTCTCGCCACCCTGGCCCCCGTTGTGCCAGAAGGCGTAGTTGTCCGAGGTGTCGATGAAGGTGCCGCCCGCCTCGACGTACCGGTCGAGGACGGCGAACGAGGTGGCCTCGTCGGTGGCGGTGCCGAACAGCATCGCGCCGAGACTGAGCACACTGACCTCGCGGCGGGTGGCCGGGTCCGTGCCGATGGTGCGGTAGCGCATGTCTTCCTCCCCGTCGGAGCTTTGCCGGTCACCCTGCCCCTTCGAGTGCGCGCGAAGTCAACAAGCGGAGGGGCCCCGGTCTCCCGGGGCCCCTCCGACGTGTGACTGCTCAGTTCGGGATGTAGTCGAACTCGTCCGGGTTCGGGCCCGTCCGGCCGGCCTCGCCCCGGTCCAGCGAGGTGAGCCGCTCCATCGCGGCGTCGTCGAGCGTGAAGTCGAAGATCGCGAAGTTCTCCTCGATCCGCTTCGGGGTGGTCGACTTCGGGAAGACGATGTCGCCGCGCTGCACGTGCCAGCGCAGCACCACCTGGGCCGGGGTCCGGCCGACCTGCTCGGCCACGTCGACGACTGTCGGATCGTCGAGCACCTTGCCCTGCGCGATCGGCGACCAAGCCTCGGTGAGGATGCCGTGCGCCTTGTCGTACGCCCGCACCTCCTCGTTGCCGAGGTAGGGGTGCGCCTCGATCTGGTTGACCGCCGGCACCACGTCCGCCTCGGCGGCCAGCCGCTCCAGGTGCGCGACCTGGAAGTTGGACACGCCGATCGACCGTACGGTGCCCTCGCGCCGCAGGTCTTCGAGCACCTTCCAGGTGGAGACGAAGTCGCCGTCGTAGCGGGTGGGCAGCGGCCAGTGGATCAGGAACAGGTCGAGGTAGTCGAACTTCAGCTCCCGCAGCGACTGCTCGAACGCCTTGCGGGCGTCGTCCGGGCGGTGGAAGCCGTTGTTCAGCTTGCTGGTGACGAAGACCTCGCCGCGGTCCAGCCCGGAGGCGCGCAGCGCCTGGCCCACCTCCGCCTCGTTGCCGTACATCTGGGCGGTGTCGATGTGCCGGTAGCCGACCTCCAGCGCGGTGCCGACCGCCCGCACGGTGTCCTTCGGCTCGATCTGGAAGACGCCGAAGCCGAGCTGCGGGATGGTGTTGCCGTCATTGAGTGCGATGTCCGGAATGGTGTTCTGGGCCATGAGAGCCTCATCTCCGATCGTGCGATGCCCGGGGGCGCGTCCGTGCCGACTGCCCCCCGGCCGTGCCAACCGGATGTCTCTACCCGCTCGCCACGCTTCCTCACATCGGGGACGAGCGTCAACCCCAGATCGAGCGCGCCCACTCGGGGTGGTCGACGAACGGGTTCCGGTTGCCCTGCCAGCGCTCGTAGATGCGCTGGTTGCGGCGCTTCTCGAAGGCGTCCGGCGGATCCTGGTCGTTCCAGGCCAGCAGCTTCGACAGCCGCCCGAGCCGGGGCGCGGAGCCGTTGGAGACCGAGTCGTTCGGTTCCAGGTCCGGCCAGCCGTCGCCGCCCTCGTACCGGATCGCCATGTAGAGGATCATGCGGGCCACGTCGCCCTTCACCGCGTCGCGCGGCTCGAACGAGTCGGCGTCGGTGTAGCAGCCGGGCGCCTCGGCCACCGTGCCGCCGCCGGCGTCGAAGTCCTTGTTGCCGCGCAGCGAGTTGACCGACACGTCCTCCGGCCGCAGGTGGTGCACGTCGGTGCCGGGGCCGGTGGCGGTGCCGAAGTCGCCATGCGACTTGGCCCAGACGTGCTCGCGGTTCCAGTCGTTCGCGCCGCCGCCGTTGCTGGTCTTGCTCTGCGAGCGTCCGCTGTAGAGCAGGATCACGTTGGCCGGGTTGGCCGGATCCTGGTCGGTGTCCTTGAGCGCGTCCCACACCTGGTCGTAGCTGAGCTTCGTCTGCACCTTGATGATGCCGTGCAGCGCGGTGCGCAGCGCCGGCCCGGTCCGGCCGACCGCGGCCGCGTAGTATGCGTCCGGCACGGCGGTGCCGGTCGGGCTCGGGGTCGGCGTGGGGCTCGGCGTGGCGCCGCCGCCGAGGCTCATCGCGGTCGGGTTCTTCAGCCCGCCGTGGCTGAAGTACGCGGTGAGCGCGCCGGTCGCGGTCACCTGCCGCCCGCGCAGCGACGGGTTGGTGAGCAGCCCGAAGGTGCTCCGCCAGGCGGCCGTCACCTGCACGTAGAGCATCCGGCTCGTGCCGGTCTCGCCGGCCTGGTCGGCGAGGGCGATCGCGGTGTCCGCGGTGAAGCCGGAGGTGAGCACCGTGGTGGTGGCGGTGGGCTGGCCGATGACGTAGCCGGTGACGGTGGCCGTCCGGCCGTCCTGGGCGGCGAGCGCCTGCGCCACGGTCAGGGGCGTCGCGGCCGACGCGGCGCCGGTCACGCCGAGCGGGATCCCGACCGCGACGGCGAGCACGACCGCCGCGATCAACCGCCCGGGTCGCGAGCGGGTGACGCGCTTCATATTCATGATCAGCGATGCTAGTCGGAATGTGGTCAACTGCGGGAGGTCAGCGGGCCGACTTTTCGTCCCGGCCGGCCTCGAACAGCACCGGCCACGGCCGGGCCGCCGGGGCGAGGAGCGCCGGTCCGCCCTGTTCGTCGGGCGCGGCGAGCGTCTCGGTGGCGAGGTGGCCGAACATCGGCGCGGCCGGGTGCGCCGCCCGGATCGGCCAGGCCGCGGAGATCCGCCGGACCAGCGGCGCGCCGGCGATCGGTCGCCAGGCGATACGCGGTTCCCGGCGGGCCAGCACGGCGGGCTCGACGGCGACCGCGCCGCCGGCCAGGAGCAGACCGAACAGGAACTCCGGGTTGCGCGCGGGGCGGACCCGGGCCGGGGCGAAACCGTGCTGCCGGCACACGGTCAGCAGATGCTCGTGCCAGCCGGGCGCGGTGACCGGCGGCGCGGTGACCAGATCCATGCCGGCCAGGTCGGCGAGCGCGATCTCCCGCGGCCGGGCCAGCGGAGAGGCCCGGGGCAGCAGCACACCCACCGGTACGTCCACCGGCTCGCCGAAGCGCAGCCCGGCCCCGTCGACCGGATGGTGCAGCAGGCCGACGTCCAGCCGCCCGTCCGCGAGCATCCGGTGCTGCTCGGCGCTCGTCAGTTCGTGCAGGTCGAGGGCGAGCCCGGGTGCGCGGGCCGCGAGCGCGTCGAGCAGCGCGCGCAACGTCACGGCCGGGGTCTCCGGGGGTACGCCGGCGCGCAGCACCCCGAGCGCGCCCCGCCGGACCCGCTCGGCGAGGTGACGCAGCCGGCGTTCACCGGCCAGCAGTTCGTCGGCCTCGCCGAGCAGCAACTGGCCGGCGGTGGTGAGGCCGACCTGGCGCTGCGACCTGTCGAACAGGGTGACGCCCAGCTCCCGTTCCAACCGCTGGATCGACTGGCTCAGCGGTGGCTGCGCCATGCCCAGCGTCTCGGCGGCCCGGCCGAAGTGCAGTTCCCGGGCGACCACCACGAAATGCCGCAGGTGCCGCAGCAGATCCATCCGGGCACCCTAGCGTCGCCGCTGGTTACCGTGTCGGCGTGGATGCGGGGGAGCGGGTCGCGGAGATCTTCGGGCGGGCCGGGTTGCGAGGTTGCCTGCACGTCGTGGACGTGGACGACCCGGCCGGCGGTGACGTGGCGCTGCGCGCCGACGAGCAGATCGTCATCGCGTCCATCTTCAAGATCATGCTGGTGCTGGAGTTCGCCCGGCAGGCCGCCGCCGGGCAGCTCGACCCGACCGAACGGGTGGTGGTCGGTCCCGCCGACCGGCTCGGCGGCTGGGGTGTGGCCGGCTGCGCCGACGACGTCGAGATCTCCCTGCGTGACCTCGCGTACCTGGCCATGTCGGTGAGTGACAACACGGCGGCCGACCTGCTGCTGCGCCGGGTCGGCGCGGACGTGCTGCCGATGCTGGCCGCGGAGCTGGACCTGCCGCGCACCCGGATCGTCGGCGGCCCCCGGCAACTCGTCGAGACGATGCTCTCCGACGTGGGCGCACGTACCGAGGCGGACTTCGCGCGGATCTTCCCCACCCTGTCGCCCGAACGGATCCGCGCGATGCGGGTCTTCGACCCCGAGCACACCAGCTCCAGCACCGCCCGCGAGCTGACCCGGCTGCTCCGTCTGGTGTGGCGGGACGAGGCCGGGCCGGCGCCCGCGTACGCCATGGTCCGGGAGCTGATGGCACGGCAACTCTTCTGGACCCGGCTGGCCGCCGGCTTCCCACCCGGGGTCCGGGTCGCCGGGAAGACCGGCACCCTGCCGGGACTGCACCTCGAAGCCGGCGTCGCGGAGTACCCCGACGGTCGCAGGTATGCGATCGCGGTGGCGGTACGCACGCAACGGCTGGCCGCCCGCCGGATCGACGTGGACCTGGCGATGGGGGAGGCGGCCCGCACCGCTGTCGAATCGTTGCGCTGATCCAGCTCGGCGCATCGGCGTTGACCTGCGGTGATATCGGTCCGGATATCGGTCGTTGCGCTCGTCGATCTTGGACACCGGCGTCAGTCGGGTGGTGGGCTGGGCCTACCGATCACCGATCCCGAACGGGGAGGACGACACATGCCCGAGAACCGGCCGTCCGGCTACGCCCGCCGTCGATTCCTGCGCGACACCGCCGTCGGCGCCGCCGCCGTCTCCACCGCCGGACTCGTCACCGCCGCCCCGGCGGAAGCCGCCGGGCCGAGCCCTGCCGCCGCGCCGAGCCGCGCCGCCGGCGGTACGCGACGCGGCGGCGCGGTGAGCTTCCGCTGGTGGGGCACCTCCGGCTGGCGCATCGACATCGGGGACCGGACGGTGCTCGTCGACCCGTACCTGAGCCGGTACGACACCGGGCTGTTCCGCAAGGCGTTCGACCCCGGCACCCCGCTGACCGTGGCCGCCGACGTGGTCGACCGGCTCGCCGACCGGGCCGAGAACATCCTCGTCACCCACACCCACTGGGACCACTTCAACGACGTGCCGCACATCGCCGCCCGGACCGGCGCCCGGGTCTTCGGCACGCTCACCGCCTACCACCTCGGCCTGGCGTACGGGCTGCCGGCCGGGCAACTGGCCCCGGTCAAGGGCGGCGAGGTGCTCGACTTCGACGGGTACACGGTGGCGGTGGTCGGCTCGCTGCACAGCCGCAACGCCACCTGGTCGATGGCCTTCCCCGGGGTACGGGTCAGCCGGCCGCCCCGTCCGGAGACGATCGCCGACCTGCCCGAGGGCGACACGCTGGCGTACCAGATCCGGATCGACGGCGGGCCGTCCGTGTTCTTCATGGGCGCAAGCGACTTCGACGAGCGCAAGCTGAGCGGGCTCGCCCCGGACGTGGCGATGGTCGCGTCGGCGTCCACCACGGCCACCGCCGACTACGTGCCCCGGCTGATGGCCGCGCTGGATCACCCGAAGGTCGTGGTGCCGGTGCACTGGGACAACTTCGAGACGCCGCTCACCAACCCGCCGACTGTCGCCGCGAACGACCGGGAACGCCTCGACGCCCTCGTCGCCGAGGTGCGCCGGGTCTCGCCGCGCAGCCGCGTGCTGGTGCCCGAGTACCACACCGCGTACCGGTTCTGACGGCGTCGCTCAGGAGGCCGCCAGCCGGGCGTAGACGTCGCCGGAGCGACCGGCCGGGCGGTACGTCTCCAGCAGACGTACCAGCTCGGCCGCGTCCAGCCACCGGTCGCTCGCGAACCGCATGGTCTCCACCGGCGAGTAGTTGTAGCGGTAGCCGCCCGCCGTCACGCCCAGCCGTTCCACCAGCTCCAACGCGGCCAGCGCGGCGTCGTGCGCGGGCGGCAGGTACTCGAAGGACAGCCCGCGCACCGGGTGACTCAGGCCGGACAGCACGTCGACCTCGAAGCCCTCGACGTCGACCTTGCAGAACGCCGGTACGCCGTGCCGCTCGATCAGGTCGTCCAGCGTCACCACCGGCACCTCGACCGACCGGTCCCACCGGACCCCGGCGAAGCTCGGGTCGGCGGTGACCGACTCGATCCACGACGACGACATGGTGGACACCGTCGGCGTCGCGCTGGACAGCTCCAGCCGCGCGCTCCCGGACCGCGCACCGACCGCCGTCGGCTCGATCGTCACGTCGGCGTCCCGCCCGAAGCCCAGGCGCAGCACCCGCAGGCAGTCCGGCTGCGGCTCGACAGCGACCACCCGCGCGCCCAGCCGCCGCCAGGTACGCACCCGGCCGCCCACGTGGGCGCCGATGTCGAAGCCGAGGTCGCCGGGGGAGAGGAACTGCCCGTAGAGCTGCCGGGCACGCCGGTGCTTGGCCGGCTGACCGTGGTAGACGGCCAGGGAACGGGTGATCCCCCAGGCCCGAGCGAGCATCGTCACGACATCCCTAACTGTGAGTGGTGGACTTCGGTCCGAAAGCGTTCAGGAACCGGTCGCGGAACGACTCCATCGGCCAGACCGGGGCCTGCGGGCCGGGGTTGAGGCCGTCCTGCCACCCCCACCCGGCGATCCGGTCGAGCACGGCCGGGTCCTTCGCGACGACGGTGATCGGCACGTCCTTGCCGGCGCCCTCGCCGGTGACCGCCCGGGCCGGCTGGTGGTCGCCGAGGAACACGAGCACCAGGTTCTCGTCGCCGTACCGCTGGACGTAGGAGATGAGCGTGCGCAGCGAGTAGACAACCGCGCGCCGGTACGCCTCCCGGGTGCCCTCCGCCGAGCGGTCGGCGCGTGCGGTCCCCTTGTACACCGAGCCGTCGCCGACGTCGTCCCAGTCGACGAGCGGCGGTACCGGCGTCCACGGCACGTGGCTGGACAGCAACGGGATCTCGGCCATCACCGGGGCGTGCCCGGGTCCGCGCTCGCGGCGCTGGAACGTCGACAGCGTGTACTGGTCCGGCGGTGAGGAGAAGCTGAACAGCGGCCCCCGGTAGCCGAGTTCCTTCATGCCGTACACCTGGTCGGGGGAGAAGAAGTCGGCCTCCGGCCAGGCGCGGGTGAGCGCCGGCATGACCAGCGTGGTCCGCCAGCCGGCGCGCTTGAACGCGCCGTTGAGGGTCAGGTGGTCGCTGCGGACCAGGTTGGTGTAGCGCAGCTGGTTGTCCGCCCGGATGCCGCTCATCAGCGTGGCGTGCGCGAGCCAGCTCCCGCCGCCGGTGGTGGACGAGGTGAGGAACGCGCTGCGGCTGCCGTACCCCGCCGCGCGCAACTGCCGGGTGCCCTCGTCCAGGACGGCGTCCACCTCCGGCGCGAGGTCCGGATCCTCCAGCGCGACCCGGCCGTAGCTCTCCACGAACGTGAACAGGACGTCCTTGCCGCGCAACGCGGTCAGCAACTGCTCGCCCGGCACGTCCTGGAACGGGTCGCCGGCGAGCTGCGTGTTCAGCGTCTCCTGGTCGTTGAGGCCCGCCCGTACCTGCCGGGCCCGGTCGTGGAGACCGGCCGCCACCGTGTCGGCGGCGACCGGGACGCCCGGCACGATCTGCGCGCCGAGCACGGCGCAGACCACCCAGGCGGCGGCGAACGCGGTGGTCGCGCGCGCGGTCACCACCCGGTGGCCGGCCACGACCCGGGTCAGCCGCCGCACCGACAGCGTCACCAGCAGCGGTACGGCGAGGACCGCGACCACTGCCAGCGCCACCGCGCCCACCTCGGCGGCGCGACCGTACGACTCGGACAGGAACTCCGCACCTGCGCCGAGGAACGTCCAGTCGGCGATCAGGTCGAAGGGGCGGTCCAGGACCAGCGAGAACCCGAGGTCGGTGACCTTGAGGACGAGGACCAGGCCGAGTAGCGCGCCGAGAACCGTGGCCACGACCCGGCGCGGACGTGCCGGCAGGACCAGCAGCAGGGCGACGGCGATCAGCCCTTCCACCGGGATGCGCAGGAACGCGCCCGGGCTGAACTCGTTGACGTCGCTCGGCGCGACGAGCGCCACCAGCACGAGCGCGGCGGCCAGCGCGGTGACCGTAGCGGCGAGCACCCGCCGGGTGCGCCGCCTCGCCGGCACCGGCGCGTCGCCGGTCGTGGTGCGGGTCTCGTTGTCGTCGGTCGTGGTGGCGTCCGGGGCGTCGTCGCCGTCCGCCGGGCGGGGCAGGTCGGTCACCGGTGCCGACCGCCGACCTCGGCGGGCTGGCGCGCGATCCGCACGCCCGGCGTCCACTCGGGCCGGTGACCCGCCGGGGCGGGGGAGACCGGCGCGGCCGGGAGCGCGCGCGGCGCCGGGCGTACGCGGTGCCGCCACAGCCAGCCGACGTCACGGCCGAACGACTCGACCAGCAGCGCGAGCGCGCCGAGAAGCACCGCGACGGCGAGCGGCCGGGGCAGGACGCCCGCCGCCACCACCGCCAGCGCGATGCCCTGCGTGGCGGCGACCACCTTGCGCCAGTAGCGCGGCGGCAGCGACCCGCGCATCCACGGCAGCACCCAGCCGGCGGCGACGAAGACGTACCGCATCGCGCCGATCACCAGCACCCAGGCGCCCACCTGGTCGGCGACGTACCCGCAGAGGACCAGGACGAGGAAGGAGTCGACCTCCATGTCGAACCGGGCGCCCAGCGCGCTCACCGTGCCGGTACGGCGGGCCACCTGCCCGTCGACCCAGTCGAGTGACAGCGCCACGGCGCTCAGCGCGACCAGGACCGGCACCACGATCGGCTCGCGGAACGAGTCGACAGTCAACGCGGCCACACCGCCGGTGAGCGTCGCCCGGGTGAGCGTCACCCAGTCCGCCGGCCCGAGCCGGTCCGCGCCCGAACGGCGCAGCCCGTATCCGAGCGCCGCGACCGTCACCACCCCGAAGAGCAGACCGGCCAGCCAGCCGTACGCGCTCAGGCCGACCGTGCCGGTCAGGGCCGCGAGTACGCCGACCTGGAGAATCGCCCCCGCGAATGGATCAGTTCGAAGTGCGGACACCATGCCTCCGAGGTAGACGTCACGAACCACACCTGTGTACGGAGAACATGCCCGAACAGTTCGTTCTGATACCGGAAACGCGCCAGCAGAAGCAGCGGCATCAGCGGCTCCGCGCGCTTGTTCGCTTGCACGTAAGTACGTACTTCCGTACTATCGCTGCCGTGGCAAGCGTGGAGGAACGGCTCGCGGCCCTGGAGGCGCAGGTGGCCCGGCTGGCCGGCGAGCGGGACGCCGGAGCCGGCACGCCGGCCGGCGAGGCCGCGCCGACCGACGCCCTCTGGGCACTCGGCGGCCTGAAGCAGCGAATTCCCGCCGACGGTGCCGGCGCGGTGCTCTACACCGGCACCGTCCGCACCGGGGACCGGAACTACGACTGGCAGTACGGCGCCACAGTCGACGACCTGCTCGACGACGACTGGCCGGCACTGGCCGGCACGCTCACCGCGCTGGCGCATCCGGTGCGGCTGCGGCTGCTGCGCGAGATCCTCGGCGGGCGGCGCGGCACCGCCGAACTGGCCGGCCTCGACGGGATCGGCACCACCGGTCAGCTCCATCACCACCTGCGGCAACTCGCCGCCGCCGGCTGGCTGCGCAGCGGCGCCCGCGGGCGCTACGACATACCGCCCGAGCGGGCGGTGCCGCTGCTGGCCATCCTCACCGCCGCCCGCCGCTGACCCGGCCGGCCACTTCGACGGAAGGCAGCGCCATGCGTACCCCGATCGTTCTCGCCGTCGCCGCCGGCCTCGCCGCCTCGGCCGTGGCGGCGGTCCGGAAGCCCCGGCCGCCCCGCCTGGGCCCGCAGCGGACCGGCGACGCGGACCTGGCTGCGACCGTCCGCGCCGCCGTCGACGACCCCGAGGGACTGCGCGGCCTCGCGGTGGCGGTGGTCGAGGGCGACCGGGTCCGCGTCGCGGGCCTCGGCGACCGGGCTCGCGGCGGGCCGGCCGTCGAACCGGGCACACCGTTCGAGATCGGCTCGCTCGCCAAGGCGCTCACCGGAATGCTCCTGGCCCGGCAGGTGGCGGCCGACGTGGTCGACCCCGACGACCGGCTGGCCGCCGTCCTGCCCGGCGTGACCGGTCCGGCCGGTGAGGTCACGCTCGCCGAACTGGCCAGTCACCGGGCCGGGCTGCCCCGGCTGGCGCTCGGCTCCGCGGGCGCGATGGTCCGCACCTGGTGGGCGGCGTCCACGGCCGGAAACCCGTACGCCGGTTACGACGTGGACCGGATCGTCGCCGTCGCCGCGAACACCGAGCCGGGCGGAGACCGCGGCGCCGTCTCCTACTCGAACTTCGGCGCGGCGCTGCTCGGCCAGGCGCTGGCGGCCCGGGCCGGCGTCGGCTATCCGGAACTGATGCGCCGGGACGTGCTGCGTCCACTGGAGATGAACGCCACGCTGGCCGCCACCGAGGCCGGGCACCTGCCGGGCGGGCGGGCCGAGGGCGCCACCGCCGCCGGCCGGGCCGCCGACCCGTGGCTGGGCGCGGGTTACGCGCCGGCCGGCATCGGAATCTGGTCCACGGCCGAGGACCTGGCCCGGCTCACCGCCGCGATGCTCGCCGGCACCGCCCCCGGCGCCGACGCCGCCACGCCCCGCTTCGACGCCGGGGAGGACCGCCGCGTCGGGTACGGCTGGTTCACCAGCCGGTACGGCGACCGGGAGATCGTCTGGCACAACGGGGGCACCAGTGGCTTCCGGGCCTTCCTGGGCTTCGACCGGGCCGCCGACCGAGGTGTGGTGGTGCTCGGCAACACCACACGCGACGTGGACCCGATCGGCCTGCGACTGCTCGTCTGAGGTGACGCGGCGGTCACCGCGTCCGGTCGGCGGTGTCCTGCTCGCGCCGGGCCAGCGCCGAACGGCGGTAGCCGTACAGCGCGTAGACGATCGCGCCGAGCAGGAACCAGGCGCCGAACCGCAGCCACGTCACCGGGTCGAGGAACGTGATCAGCCAGATCGAGAAGATCACGCCGAGTGCCGGCACCACGGGCAT
Organism: Micromonospora sp. CPM1; assembly: GCF_023896895.1. NCBI lineage: Bacteria > Bacillati > Actinomycetota > Actinomycetes > Micromonosporales > Micromonosporaceae > Micromonospora > Micromonospora sp. CPM1. The sequence goes on along the minus strand of NZ_JAMHIU010000009.1, from coordinate 12,024 downwards.
ACCGGGGAGCCGGAACGTACGCGGCGCGTCCGGGCGGCGGTAGCGCAGCACGATCACCGCCACGCACACCACCACGAACGCCAGCAGGATGCCGATGTTCGTCAGCTCGGCGGCCTGCCGGATCGGCAGGAAACCGGCGATCAGCGCCGAGCCGACGCCGACGATCCAGGTGACCCGGGTCGGTACCCGGCGGACCGGGTGGACCTTGGCGAACCAGCCGGGCAGCAGCCCGTCCCGGCTCATCGAGAACCACACCCGGGTCACGCCGAGCATGAACGTGAACATCACGGTGAGGATGCCGATGATCGCCCCGACCGCGATCACACTGGCCAGCCCGGAGAGCCCGACCGAGGCGAACGCGGAGGAGAAGCCGCTCTCCGGGTCGATGTCCCGGTAGTTCTGCATGCCGGTGAGCACCAGCGTGGCCAGCACGTACAGCACCATCGAGATGACCAGCGACCAGATGATCGCCTTGGGCATGTGCCGGCGGGCGTCCCGTGACTCCTCCGCGGCGGTGCTCATCGCGTCGTACCCGAAGACCGCGAAGAAGACGGTGGCCGCGCCGGTGATCGCGCCGCCGACGCCGAACGGGAAGAACGGCGAGTAGTTGGCGGTCTTCACGTGGAAGAAGCCGACCACGATCACCAGCAGCACGACGGCGACCTTGAGGCCCACCACGAACGTCTCGAACCGCGCGGCGGCCTTGATGCCCCGGGTCAGCAGGAACGCGATGAGCAGGCAGAGCACCACCGCGAACAGGTCCACCCGGTGCCCGTCGCCGGTGCCCGGCGCGCCGAGCATCCACGCCGGCAGGTCCGCGCCCAGCTCGTTGACGAGGAAGCCGAAGTAGCCGGAGATGCCGATGGCCACGACGGCGACGATCGCCGTGTACTCCAGCAGCAGGTCCCAGCCGATGAACCAGCCGACCGCCTCGCCCAGCACCGCGTACCCGTAGGTGTAGGCCGACCCGGCCTTAGGGATCATGCCGGCGAACTCCGCGTACGACAGTGCGGCGGCGGCGCTGGCCAGACCGGCGATCAGGAACGACACCAGCACGGCCGGGCCGGCGGTCTCGTTCGCCACCGCCCCGGCCAGCGCGAAGATGCCCGCGCCGATGATGCCGCCGACCCCGATCGCGGTGAGCTGCCACAACCCCAGTTCACGGGAGAGGCCCTCGTCGGTCTCGTCGGCGATCTGCTCGACCGGCTTGCGCCGTAAGATGCCCTGTCCCACCGCCATGCCGGCCCCTCCCCGTCGCCCGCGTCGTACCGCCCCGGGGCCACCGCGTCCGACGAGCCGCGACCCCGCCATGGAAGAACGTAAATCCTCGGCGCGAAGATCGCAGCGCGACGGCGGCGATCACCCCGCAGGTGGGCCGGCGACCAGCCGCCAGTACTGCCGTTTGCCCTCGTCGCGGACCACGACGCCGAGCCGGGCCAGCTCCCCGTGCAGCTCCCGGGTCTCGGCGTCGTGGCCGCCGTCGAGCGCCCGCTGCCGGGCGCGCAGCAGGGCGTCCGCGCCGGGCGGCAGGCCGGGCAGCCCTTCCACCCAGCGCCGGTACGCGTCCCGGTGCGGGTCCTGGCCGGTCCACGGCCAGCCCTGCCGGGTGAACGCCGCGCGCAACCGTTCGGCGTCCAGGTCGGACTTCTCCCGGGCCAGCTCGCCGCCGGCGGTGTCCAGCAGCACCAGTGCCCTGCCGTCGACGAACACCCCGGCCACGTCGGCGCGGGCGAGGTCACGGCCGTGCCCGTCGCGGTGCAGCCGTACCGACCGGTGGCCGACCGTGACGGTCAGCCGCTCGCGGACCGCCACCACCGCCAGGATCAGGCCGCCGAGCACGCCCATCCCGATCCCGATCGGGTACGACCGCTCGTCCGGCCACCGGGCGAGCAGCTCGAACAGGCCCTGGAACGGGAACCAGGCCAGCCCGGCGATCCAGCCGGACAGCGCGGTCAGCCCGGCTGCCAGCCCCGCCCCGAACAGCGGGAATCCCGCCCAGAACAGCACCAGCTCGCCGCGTCCGCCGTCGACGACGACGTCCTCCCCGGGTTGCCAGGCGGCCACGGTCAGGACACCTCCCGGCGCATGGTGCGGACCAGGCCGGCAGCCAGCGGCAGGAGCACCCAGACGGCCAGCGATACGCCGAGCCGGCCCCACTGCCCGCCGGTCATCTCGGCGCCGAGCAGCGGCTCCATCGTGTACGAGGTGTCCAGCCAGCGGGCCGGCTCCCGCAGCGCGGAGATCATCGCGGCGAGCAGGCTCCACACCGTGGGAAGCAGCAGGTAGGCGACGATCGCCAGCGGCGTGTTCAGCAGCAACAGGCCGAAGGCGGCGCCCATCAGCACGTTCACCACCTGGAACACGGCCGCGTGCGGCAGCAGTTGCCAGTCGAACGTCCAGGTGCCCGCCCCGCCGGTGGCGCCGGCGGCGAGCGTGCCGACGGCGGCGACAGCCAGGCTGACGAGCACCGAGGCGAGCGCGGCGAGCACCACCGCGGCGAGTTTGGCGACGATCACCCGCTCCCGGCGGGGCACCAGCGCGAACGTGGTGAGCGCGCTGCGCTGCGACCACTCGCCGGTGATGGAGAGGATGCCGAGCACCGGCAGGAGCAGCCCGACCGGCAGCAGCGACGGCGTGAAGAACGCGGTGAACGTCTGGTCCGGCGCGTCGAGGACGAACAGCTGCACCACCACGATCACGGCCGCGATCAGGCCGATCGTGATCAGCAACCAGCGTCCGGCCCGGGTGTCGGCCAGCTTGCGCAGCTCCACGGCGGTCAGCCGGGCCAGCGAGGGACCGGCGGTGGCCGGCTCGTGCCTCGGCGGGGCGGTCGGAACGGCAGTGGTGGTCATCGGACGGCCTCCTTGGTCGACGCGCCGGCGGTGAGGGTGAGGAAGAGCTGTTCCAGGCCGCCGCTGCCGGCCGGGCGCAGCTCGGTGAGGACCAGTCCGGCGTCCGCCGCGGCCTGGCCGACCTCGCCCGGCTCGGCCCGGACGACGAAGCCGCCGTCGGTGCCGGCGGTGGCCGGCAGCGCGGCCCGCTCCAGCGTCAGGCGCAGGGCGTGCGCGTCGCGGGCGCGGACGAGCGTGCCGGCACCCGCGAGCAGCTCGTCCTTGCCGCCCTGGGCGACCACCCGGCCGCCGCCGATCACCACCAGCCGGTCGGCCACCGCCTCCACCTCGCGCAGCAGGTGCGAGGAGAGCAGCACCGTGCCGCCCCGGTCGGCGAAGTCGCGCAGCAGGCCGCGCATCCAGAAGATCCCCTCCGGGTCGAGGCCGTTGGCCGGCTCGTCCAGGATCAGGACCCGGGGGTCGCCCAGCAGCGCCAGCGCCAGGCCGAGCCGCTGCCGCATGCCCAGGGAGTACGCGCCGACGCGGCGCCGGGCCGCGGTGTCGTTCAGGCCGACCTGGTCGAGTGCCGCCGCCACCCGCCCCCGGTCGACGCCCATGGTGCGGGCGGCGAGCGTGAGCGTCTCCCGCCCGGTCCGCCCGGCGTGCTGCGCCGAGGCGTCGAGCAGCACGCCGATCTCTCGCCCCGGGTTGGGCAGCTGCCGGTACGGGCGGCCGCCGACCGTCGCGCCACCCGAGGTGGGCGGTGTCATCCCGCAGATCATCCGCATCGTGGTGGACTTCCCGGCGCCGTTCGGCCCGAGGAAACCGGTCACCGAACCCGGTTCGCACCGGAACGTGACGTCCTCGACGGCGGTGTGCGGGCCGTACCGCTTGGTGAGCTGGTCGACTTCGATCATGCCGTCGAGCCTGCCGGGGTCACCCGGTCACGCGCTGCGGCCGGCGGTCGGCGTCACCGTCGACCTCCGTTCACCGCAGGCGTCGACTTTGGTAGCTGGTAGCCGGTCCGGACGGCTTCCTAGCATGGACGGGTGACCAGCGCCGCCGTACCCGACCATCCCTGGCTCCTGCCGGGTTCCCTGGTGCCCGCCCGGGCCGCCCGGCGGACGCCCCGGGACTGGTTCGTGGACGGCGTGCTGTTCGTGGCCTCACTGCTCTGGGTGCTGATCACGCACGCCGACGTCACCAGCGCCACCCCGGAGTTCGGGCTCAACGCCGGTCCGGCCTGGCTGGAGGAGGCCGACCTGCTCATCGGCCTGCTCGTCAGCGGCGCGCTCTGGCTGCGCCGGCGCTGGCCGGTCGGGCTGGCGGTGGCCACCGCGCCGCTCGTGTTCTTCTCGGTCACCTCCGGCGTCGCGTTGCTCGTCATCACGTTCACCGTGCTCGTGCACCGGCCGCTGCCGGTGGGTCTGGCCCTGGCGGCGTGGAACGTGCTGAGCCTGCCGGTCTACCTCGCCGTCCGGCCCGACCCGACGATGCCGTTCTGGGGTTCGGTGATCTGGACCGCGCTGTTCATCGGCGCGGTGGTGGCCTGGGCGCTGTTCGTCCGGGCCCGCCGCCAGCTGGTGCTGTCGCTGCGTGACCGTGCCGAACGGGCCGAGGCCGAGCAGCAGCTCCGGCTCGACCAGGCCCGGCAGCTCGAACGCGGCCGGATCGCCCGCGAGATGCACGACGTGCTCGCGCACCGGATCTCCCTGCTCAGCCTGCACGCCGGCGCGCTGGAGTTCCGGCCGGACGCGCCGCCGGAGGAGGTGGCGCGGGCGGCCGGGGTGATCCGGGCCAGCGCGCACGCCGCGCTCCAGGACCTGCGCGAGGTGATCGGCGTGCTGCGGGCCGAGGTCGGCTCCGAGGCCACGCCGGAACGGCCGCAGCCCACCCTCGCCGACGTGCCCGCGCTCGTCGCCGAGAGCCGCGACGCCGGGGTACGGGTCGGCGTGGTCGACGAGGTGGCCGAGCCGGAGGCGGTGCCGGCGGCGATCGGGCGCAACGCGTACCGGATCGTGCAGGAAGGGCTGACCAACGCCCGCAAGCACGCACCGGGCGCGGTGGTGACGGTCCGGCTCGCCGGCGGCCCGGGGGAAGGGCTGGCGGTGGAGATCGTCAACCCGTGGCCCGTCGGTGCGCCCGCGACCGCCATCCCGGGCACCGGCACCGGGCTGGTCGGGATCGCGGAGCGGGTCACGCTCGCCGGTGGCCGCCTCGAACACGGGCGGGACGCCGACGGCGCGTTCCGGCTGACCGCCTGGCTGCCCTGGGCGGCGGCTCAGTGAGCGCCCCGGTGCGGGTGCTCATCGTCGACGACGACCCGCTGGTCCGCGGCGCGCTGTCGATGATCCTCGGCGGCGTACCCGACCTGGCGGTGGTCGGCGAGGCCGCCGACGGTGCCGAGGTGCCGGCGGCAGTCGCCGCACACACCCCGGACGTGGTGCTGATGGACATCCGCATGCCCCGCGTCGACGGGCTGGCCGCCACCGAGGCGCTGCGTGCCACAGCCGACCCGCCCGAGGTGCTGGTGCTGACCACCTTCGACGCCGACGAGCAGGTGCTGCGGGCGCTGCGCGCCGGGGCGAGCGGATTCCTGCTCAAGGACACCCCGCCGGCCGAGATCGTGGCCGCGGTACGCCGGGTCGCGGCGGGGGAGGCCACGCTGTCCCCGGCGGTGACCCGCAAGCTCATCGCGCACGTCACCGGCACCGCGCCGGTGCCCGGCGCGGACCCGAAGCGGGAGCGTGCGGTACGGCTGCTCGACGGGCTCTCCGAACGGGAACGGGAGGTCGCGGTGCTGCTCGGCCGGGGCCGGACCAACGCGGAGATCTCCGCCGAGCTGTTCATGAGCGTGGCGACCGTGAAGGCGTACGTGTCGCGGCTGCTGACGAAGCTCGATCTGAACAACCGCGTGCAGGTGGCCCTGCTGGTCCAGGACGCCGGCCTGGTCTGACTCGCCGCACGGCGGGATTGAACTGCTGCCGTTCTCCGGCCGTACCAGTGGTCGAGGATGTGGTGCGGCCGTTCCGCCGTACCGCTGCCGAGCTGCGGGAGGCCTGCCGTGCGAGTTGGTGAGCAGTCGACGGACCCCATCGACCAGATCCTGGGCGAGGTGCCGGTACCGGCGCCGTTGACCCCCGAGGACGTCCGCCTCGCGGTCCGGGCGGTGGTGGTGCACGCCGCCGAGGAGTGGCCCGCGGGGCCGAAGTGCCGCAACGACGGGTCGTCGTTCCCCTGCCGGTTGCATCGCTGGGGCCGGCGGGTGCTGGAGACACACGGTCTCAACGACCGTCAGATCGACGCGCTGATCCGGCACGGCAACCCGTTCGTGCACGTGCCCTTCCCGTTCGTGCTGACCGGCCCGTCCGGCGCCCGTCCGGCCGCCGGTCAGGTCGCCCGTCCGGCCGGTCAGGCGGGCCGGCCGGGCGTACCCGCTCAGGTCGCGCGTCCCGGCGTACCCGGTCCGGCCGGCCGCCCGGTGCCGGGACAGCCGGCCCGGGCGGTGCCGGGTCAGGCCGCCCGTCCCGCCGCCGCGGCCCAGGCGGCGCGCGGTCCGGTCCCGCGGGTCGCGACGCCGCCGGTGCGGCCCGGTCTGCGCCCTGTCGCCGGGCGGCCGGCTCCCGCCGCCCGGCCCCGCTGGCCCCGGGCGAGCTGACTCCCGCCGCCCGGTTCCGGGCCGACCGCCCCCGGGCCCGCCGGCCCGGGTGAGCTGACGCCCGGCGCCCGGTTCCGGTCGCGTCGACGCCCCGTCGCGGAGCGGCGTCGGTCGTGCCGGAGCATGCCGGCGGCGGCCCGGCCGGGGAGCCCCCACCCCCGTGCCGGGCCGCCGTCACCGTGTCACTTGACGCCGCAGTCCGGCGCGGACCAGTCCCTGGTGTTCGGCGCCTTGTCCCGGTTGTTCTCCCGCCGCGAGTCCACGTGCGTGTGGTCGTCGTGGTCCGGGTAGCCGGGCCCGTAGATGCCGCTGAAGCCCTGGTCGCGGGCGGATCGGGCGATGTCGCAGAGGCTGCGGTGCTTGGCGATCAGGTCGGCCGCGTTGCCGTAGAGGTGCTGGCTGTCCGCGGCGCCGCCGACCTGCCGGTTGCAGGCGATGCTGCGGAACCCGCTGGTCACGTAGAGCGGCTTGTCGCCGAGGCTGCGCCGCAGCGCCTCCAGCTTCCACATGGTGCGCAGCGCGTTCTCCCGGGTGGCCGACGAGGAGAGCGGACCTCCGGCCCACCCGCCCTTGCCGCAGCCGTTGTCCAGCTCGGCGTAGCTGAAGTGCTTGGGCGTGCAGTCGCTGTCCTTCTGCAGGTCGTAGATCTTGGCGAACGTCTGCGGCCCGGCCACGCCGTCGGCGCGCAGCCCGTACGCGGCCTGGAAGCGCTTGACCGCGGCGGCCGTCTCCGGGCCGTACACACCGTCGACCCGGACGATGCCGCCGTACGCGGCCCAGCCGGCCACCCGGATCTGGAGCTGCCGGACCTCGGCGCCGGAGCTTCCCTGGGACAGCGTCCGCTTCCAGGTGTAGCAGCCGTCGGCGTGCGCCGGTGGCGCGGCCACGACTGTCGCCACGGCGGCCCCGGGCAGGGCCAGCGCGAACGCGACCGCCGCCCGCTTCAGGGTGTTGACGCGCACAGAGTCCTCCCGATGTCAGAGCGGAACTGGGATGGGACGGGCACATCGACCGGTACGTCCCGTCTCTCTCACCGTGACAGGTGCGAGGATTCTTCGTGGTGATTAGCCGAAATTGTTCTCACTTCGGCCGTTTGCTGGATATTGCCTGTGAATAGTGCCCGTTTGCGTACGCGCCGCCGGGTGTCGCCCGTCGGAGGTGAGCGGTAACGTCTGCTCCCGGACCCGGGCGGCGACCTCGACGGGCGGGGAGGTGGGCGTTGGCGCGTGGCGGCGTGTTCTGCGTCGAGGGGCAGTGGCACCGCGACCTCAACGAACGAGGATCCGTCCTGCCCACGCTCGACCTGCTCGAACGGCTCGGCCGGATCCGCTACATCCACAAGGACGCGGCCACCCGCGACGAGCTGTTCTACTTCGTCGACCGGTGGCTGCTCAAGCAGTACGCGGATCACCGGGTGGGCTTCTTCGCCATGCACGGCGAGCCGAGCCGGCTCTGCCTCACCGACTGGGACTCGGTCGAGCTGTCGGACGTGGCCGAGCGGATGGCCGGCCGCTGCGAGGGCCGCCGCCTCTACTTCGGCAGCTGCTCGGTGCTGCGCGCCTCCGACGCCACGCTGCGCGAGTTCCTCGACGTCACCGGCGCGGCGCTGATCTGCGGCTTCACCCGCGAGGTGGACTGGGTCGAGTCGGCCGCCTTCGAGACCGTGCTGCTCGACGTGCTGGCCAACGGTCAGCGGCACAACGCCGCCGAGGTGCGGATGCGCTCGGCACACTGGGCGCCGCTCGCCGCGTACCTCGGTTTCCGGGTCATCTACGCGAACGGCCGTGCCTGGCGGCCCTCGGCCCGCCCGCGCGTGCCGGAGCAGGTCACCGCGCAGCGGGCCGCCGGACGTCCGCGCTGAGATCGACCGGCGGGCCTGGTAGAACCGAGGGCATGGCACGCAGCATCGCGAAGAACACCCGGGTCGACCGGGACGCCCTGATCGAGTTCCTCCGCCCCCGCCACCACGTCGTGCTCATGACCACCCGCTCCGACGGTCGTCCGCAGTCCTCCCCGGTGGCCTGCGGCGTGGACGCCGAGGGCCGCCTGGTGATCTCCACCTATCCCGAGCGCGCCAAGGTCGCCAACATCCGCCGCGACCCGCGCGTCTCCGCGTGCGTGCTCTCCGACGACTGGAACGGCCCGTGGGTGCAGGTCGACGGCGTGGCCGAGGTGCTCGACCTGCCCGAGGCGCTGGAGCCGCTGGTCGAGTACTTCCGCAGCATCTCCGGCGAGCACCCGGACTGGGACGAGTACCGGTCGGCGATGGTCGCGCAGGGCAAGTCGCTGATCCGCGTCACGATCGAGTCCTGGGGCCCGATCGCCACCGGCGGCTTCCCCGCCCGGCTGGCCGACTGAATCGGTACGCGCCGGATCAGTACGCGACGGTGAACCGGGTGTTGCCGAACCGGGGATTCTCGATCTCGTCGACGATCGCCACCGCCAGGTCCTCGTAGGTGAGCACCGAACGGCCCTGCGCGTCGGTCACCGGGTGGTCGGTGCCGGTGCGGTAGTGACCGGTCCGCTCGCCCGGGTGGAACTCCAGCGGCGGCGGGGAGACGTACGTCCAGGTCACCCCGTCGGCGCTGGAGCGGTAGAACTCCAGCGCGTCGGCCTGGCCGTGCGCCGAGTCCCGGTACTCCTCCGGGAAGTCCGGCTCGTCCAGGTAGCGGGTGCCCTTCGGGGTGAGCAGCGTCGAGCCGCCGCCGACGTGGATCACCCGCGGCGGATCCGGCACCTCACGCAGCGTGTCGACCAGCGTCCGCGCGGCGTCGCGCCACAGGTCCCGCTCGCCGCCGCCGATGGCCACCACCAGCACATCCGCATCCTCGGCCAGTTCGCGTACGCTCCGCGCCGAGGTCGCGTCGCCGGTCACAGTGCGCACGCCGGTGGGAAGGTAGCCGACCGCCTCCGGACGCCGCACCGCCGCTGTCACCCGGTGCCCCCGCTCGACCGCCTCGGCGGCGATCCGCGAGCCCGCCGTCCCGCCGGCGCCGAACACGACGATGTCGCTCATGCCTCACAGGCTAGGCAGCCCACCGGCGGGTGGCGGGGAGTTCCGCCGAACCGGCTCAGTCGACGATCGCCGAGTAGACGAGCTGGCGAAGCTGGCTGCGCAGCGGGTACGTGCTCGACGGCATCAACTGGGTGAACAGCAGCGCGGTGACCTCCTCCACCGGGTCCACCCAGAACGCGGTGCTGGCCAGGCCGCCCCAGTAGAACTCGCCGACGCTGCTCGGCACGCGCGACGGCACCGGGTCCAGCACCACCGCGAAGCCCAGCCCGAAGCCGATCCCGTCGAGGACCGTCTCGGCGAAGCCCTCCGGCGAGAACGAGGCCAGATCCCGGTCGCCCGGCAGATGGTTGCGGGTCATGAAGCGCACCGTGCGGGGGCCGAGCAGGCGCACCCCGTCCAGCTCGCCGCCGCGCAGCAGGAACTGGGTGAACCGGTGATAGTCCGCCGCGGTGGAGACCAGCCCGCCGCCGCCGGAGTGCCAGGTCGGCTCCGCCAGCGCGGCCCGGCCCACCCCGTCGGCGCGTACCGCCTGGCCGGTGGCCGGGTGCGGCGCGTAGAGGGCGGCCAGGCGCTTCGCGTCCGCCGCGTCCACCCACCAGCGCGTGTCGGTCATCCCCAGCGGGCCGAGGATCCGCTCGGCGAAGAACGCGTCCAGCGACTGCCCGGAGATCACCTCGACCAGGCGGCCCAGCACGTCGGTGGAGACGCCGTAGTTCCAGCTCGTGCCCGGCTGGAACAGCAGCGGCAGCCGGGCCAGCCCGGCCGACGCCGCCGCCAGGTCCGCGCCCGCCGGCACGCCGAGGTCGAAACCCGCCGCCCGGTACAGGCCGTCGACCACCGAGACCTGGGCGAAGCCGTACGTCAGGCCCGCCGTGTGGGTGAGCAGGTGCCAGATCCGGATCGGCTCGACCGCCGGCACCGTGTACGGCTTGAGCACCGAACCCCGGTCGTAGACGCGTACGTCGGCGAACTCCGGCAGCCAGCGGCTGACCGGGTCGTTCAGCTCGAACCGGCCCTCCTCCCAGAGCATCATCGCCGCGACCGAGGTGATCGGCTTGGTCATCGAGTAGATGCGCCAGAGCGTGTCCGGCTCGACCGGCGTACCGGCCTCCCGGTCGCGCAGCCCGTACGTCGAGGAGTGGGCGACCTCGCCGCGGCGGCTGACGACGATCTGCCAGCCGGCGAGCCGGCCGTCGTCGACGTACCGGGCGAAGTGCTCGTCGATCCGCGCCAGCCGGGCGGGATCGAATCCGACACGGCCGGGGTCGGTGCTCACGGTGACACTCACGACGCGAACCTACCCGCAGGTACCGCGGCCGGGAAGTGTCACTAGGGTCGGTGGCATGCCCGAGCCGGTCGAGGACGTCACCTACCGCCAGCAGGACTGGTACGCCGAGGAGCTGGCCGACCGGCACTTCGTGCGGTGCGAGTTCTTCCACGTCGACCTGACCGAGGCGGTCAGCCGGGGCGCGGTCTTCACCGACTGCGTGTTCGGCAACGTCGCGTTCAACGCCTCCCGGCACACCGACTCGGCGTTCACCAGGTGCTCGTTCAGCAAGTGCAACCTCTTCGAGGCCGAGTTCACCGGCTGCAAGCTGGTCGGCAGCACGTTCGACCGCTGCGACCTGCGCCCGCTGCGGATCGACCGGGGCGACTGGTCGTTCGTCACGCTCGCCGGGGCCGACCTGCGCGGGGCGCGGATCACCGACGTACGCATGCGGGAGGTCGACCTGACCGGCGCCGACCTCACCGGCGCGACGCTGACCGGCGTGGACCTGTCCGGCGCCCAGTTGCACGCCGCCAAGCTGATCCGGGCCGACCTGCGCGGCAGCGACCTGTCCTCGCTCGACCCGACGGCGGTGCAGCGTGCCGACGCACGGATCGACGCCGAGCAGGCCGTGGTGCTGGCGCAGGCGCTCGGTTTCCAGGTCGGCTGAGTCCGCCGGGAAATGTGCCGCGGGTTGTCAGGTTTTCCGGACACACTCGGGCGCATGACATGGTGGTCCGACCTGGTGGCGGCCGAGCCCGAGTTCGCGGCGCGGGTGCGCGCCCGCTTCGCGGTCCGCAAGCACGGCACGATGGCGACAGTGCGGCGGGACGGCTCGCCGCGGATCAGCGGCACCGAGTTCGACTTCGGTGACGACGGGCAGCTGCGGCTGGGCAGCATGGCCGGCGCGGTCAAGGCGCTCGACCTGCGCCGCGATCCCCGGGTGGCGCTGCACAGCCCGACCGAGGACGCCCCGCCGGACGACCCGTCCACCTGGGACGGGGACGCGAAGATCGCCGGCCGGGCGCACGAGGAGCCGCCCGCCGAGGACGGCTCGCACCGCTTCCGGATCGAGCTGACCGAGGTGGTGCTCACCCGAGTAGGCAACCCGCCCGACCACCTCCTGATTGAGAGCTGGCACCCCGACCGAGGCCTACAGCAACGCACCCGCCACTGACCACAACCCCCGCAACCCCCCGCCCCGCACCCCCCCGGCCCCGCACCCCGCCGACCCCGCACCCGACCGACCCCG